>CAYUOD010000001.1:0-37062 GCA_964446225.1 uncultured Acidimicrobiales bacterium
CTGTGGCGCATTGACCTCGACGCGGAAGGGGCCCCGACCGCGGTGACGCTGGAACGGGCTGTCGTACAGTCACGAGCCAAACTCACCTACAAGGAAGCCCAGGGTTTCATCGACTCCGCCGATGCCTCAGAGTCCCTGACACTTTTGGCCGAGATCGGGACGCTGCGACAGTCGCTTGAAAGGCAAAGGGGAGCGGTCAGCTTGAATCTGCCTGATCAAGAGGTCAAGCAGGGAGCCAATGGCTACGTAGTGGTGTACGACGAGACTCTTCCCATCGAAGGTTGGAATGCCCAGATCTCTCTGCTCACCGGTCTTGTGGCTGCTCAATTGATGCTCGATGCGCGGATCGGCGTTCTCCGTACGCTCCCGGCGCCACGGCGCAAGACACTCGTTGACCTACGAAGTCGAGCGCGAGCGCTGAACGTCACGTGGCCCTCAGGGATGAAGTACCAAGAGTTCATTCGCGGCCTCGACCCGTCTCAGCCACGAGACGTAAGCCTTCTCACAGCGTCACTAGGGGTCTTCCGCGGAGCCGGCTACGAGGCCTTCGTGGACGAGCTACCCAAGCTGTCCCAACATTCTGCTGTCGCGGGCAGCTACGCACATGTCACAGCTCCGCTGCGACGGCTCTGCGATCGTTATGCAAACGAGGCGCTAATGAGTCTTGCCAAGGGCCGTCGACCAGCACCCGAGATACTCGAACGACTTCTCGAGGTGCCCGCCATCATGGGTCGAACCCGCCAGGTAGAAAGCAAACTAGATCGAGCGATGGTTGACTTCGTGGAAGCCGCGGTACTCCGTGGCCGTGTTGACGAACAGTTTGATGCTGTCGTGGTCGCACGCCGCAAGGACCAGCTCGTCGTCCAGGTTGATGACCCGGCGGTCGTGACACGCATGGCAGACAACGGGCAACTCACCGTCGGCTCAAGGGTAAGCCTGGTGCTGAAAAGCGTCGACCTGGCAGCGCGGACCGTCGAGTTCACAACCCGTCCAAGCTGACAGGCCAAGGCGTGGACGACAAGGCCATGAAGAAGGCCATACAGCTCTTGCGGGCAGGCGAACTTGTGGCGTTTCCAACCGAGACGGTCTATGGGCTCGGGGCTGATGCCCGCAACGAATCAGCGGTCCTGAAGATATTCGAACGCAAGGGGCGGCCTACCCACCACCCCCTGATCGTGCATCTCGGAGATGTCGCTCAAGTCGGTGCTTGGACGGATCACATCGATGCGCGCCTGGCTGCGCTGGGCGAAGCCTTCTGGCCAGGACCTCTCACAATCATTGCCCCCCGGTCAGCGCTGGTTCCCGCCGCGGTCACCGGCGGCTTGTTGACAGTTGGACTTAGAGTCCCGAGCCATCCTGTTGCGGCAGCGCTCCTCAAAGGCTTCAGTGACGGCATTGCGGCACCCTCGGCCAACCGGTTCGGAAGACTGAGTCCGACCAGCGCCCAGGCTGTGCGCGACGAGCTGGGCTCAACACTGCACGTGCTTGACGGTGGCTCGACGCAGGTCGGCGTTGAGTCCAGCATTGTGACCATCGAGGACGGTCAAGTGGTTCTGCTGCGCCATGGAGGAGTCCCCATCGAACTCCTGCGCGAAGCAATCGGCCCAGTTACCGACGACACTCACGGAGCCAGCCGTGCTTCGGGAATGATGGACTCACACTATGCACCTCAGGTTGAGCTCACCCTCTGCGAAACAGCAACCGAGTTCAACCGCTGGGACTTCACTGATCCGGATATTGCGGTCATGGGACTCGCCGCGGATCTGCCCGATCATGGGGCAAGAACGCATTTTACGATGGCATCTGTAGACGAGTACGCGCGCCATTTGTTCGAAAGCCTGCGCGCCGCCGACGAGCTCGCGATAGCGCGCATTGTGGTTCTTCTGCCCCCGGCGACAGGCCTCGGGACAGCCATCCGCGACCGACTCAGGAGAGCAGCTGCTCCGGTGGGTCAAAACGACACCAACGAGGCACAATGACAGCACTTGAAGGCATCATGGTGGTGGACTTCACGAGGATTCTCTCGGGCCCCTACTGCACCATGGTGTTAGCAGACCTGGGCGCAAGAGTCATCAAGATTGAGCGGGCAGGCGCCGGGGACGATAGCCGACAATTCCCACCGGTGGTTGCAGGCACAAGCAGCTACTTCGCGTCGGTAAACCGAGGTAAAGAGTCGCTGGGCCTGGATCTCTCCGACCCGGTGGACCTCGCAGTAGTCCGGCGCATCATCACCGAGGCTGATGTCCTCGTCGAAAACTTTCGCCCCGGAGTAATGAGCCGTCTCGGCCTGGGCTACGAGGATGCAGCGCGGCTGAACCCCCGCCTGGTCTATGCCTCAATATCTGGCTTCGGACAAGACGGACCGTATCGGGACAGACCCGCCTATGACATGGTCGTTCAGGCCATGGGTGGCATTATGAGCATCACAGGCCACCCTGATGCTCCGCCAACCCGGGTCGGCACCTCCGTGGGTGACATAGTCGCCGGCCTTTTCGCTGTTGCAAGCATCAACGCTGCACTCGTCGCCCGTTCAGACGGTGGAACCGGCGAGCACCTCGATATTTCGATGCTCGACTGCCAGACCGCGATCCTTGAGAGCGCCATAGGGCGGTATTTCGCGACGGGAGAGTCACCCGGCCCGATGGGGTCGCGCCATCCCAGCATCACACCCTTCGCTGCCTATCGGGCAAGCGATGGATACCTCGTGATCGCGGCCGGGAACGGGGACCTGTTCAAGCGCCTGTGCGCTGCACTTGAGCGGCCCGACCTCGCGGGTGACCCCCGTTTCGCCACCAACGAGAGCAGGGGAGAGGCACAGGAAGAACTGAGCCACGAGATCGAGGGAGCGCTCGCTGCTCGGACCGTCACCGCATGGCTGGACCTCCTTGGTGCCCGAGGAATTCCATGTGGCCCGATCAACAACATCCAGCAGGCCCTTGACGACCCTCAGACCGTTTCCCGGGGCATGGTCATCTCAGCACACGATGCAGCAGGTACTGAATTCAAGATGGCAGGCAGTCCGCTGGTGCCACTCGAAGTGCAGCACATCCCCAGCCTCGACGAACACGGAGACGCCCTCAGGGCTGAGTTCGCTCCTCTTCAGAAGGAGTCGGAGACCTGAGCAGATCAGGCTCAATGAAGATGTAGACGGCATTGGGCATCACGTCTCGAATGCGCGCCTCGGCCGCATCGATGGTGTCCGCTATCTGGGCGACGTGGTACGAGGGCTCGATGGCGAGTTTGGCCGCGACCAGCAGGTCGGCAGGGCCGAGGTACTGGGTGCGGAGGTGGATGATCTGCAACACCCCTGGGTCGTCAGTCAGAGCTTGCTCAAGGAGTTCCACCTCTGCGCCATCAGCACTCTCTCCGATGAGCAGGCTCTGGGTCTCTATAGCGAGCAGAATCGCGACCACGCCGAGCAGGACCGCAATGCTCAGGGTGCCAACACCATCCCAAACCGGATTTTCTGTCAGTTCGCTCAATGAGATGGCGGTCAAAGCCAGGAGTAGGCCGACCAAAGCGGCGAGGTCCTCCAGTATCACCACAGGCAACTCGGGAATCTTCGTCTGGCGAATGAACTGCCAGTAGCTGCGCCCACGCAACAATGGCCTGGCCTCGCGAATAGCTGTCCGAAATGAGAAGGTCTCAACGACAACCGCGAACCCGAGTATCCCGTACGCCCAACCGACGCTCTCGATGGGGTGCGGGTTGATGATCTTCAGGACGCCCTCGTAGCCCGCGAAACCTGCGCCCACTGAGAACAGCACCAGCGCTACAACGAAGGACCAGAAGTATCGCTCTCGTCCGTAACCGAACTGATGCGTCTGCGTGGCCTGCTTCCGGCCTCGTCTGCCACCAAGAAGCAGCAGACCCTGGTTGCCGGTGTCGGCCACCGAGTGGATTCCCTCGGCCAGCATCGACGAACTCCCGGTGAACCCGAAGCCCACGAACTTCGCAATCGCGATGACGAAGTTGCCGATGAATGCGGCCACTACCGCCCTAGTGCCGTGCGATTCTGCGCTCATGGCTGGACCCTAGCTGAAAGCCTGATGAGCTCGGGACGTTATGCTCGTAGCCAAGTTATTGAGTGAGGTCTCGGCAATGGAATTTTGCACATCTTGCGGCACGAAGCTGGCAGAGGACGCCAAGGAGTGTGACGCCTGCGGCACCGAGGTGACCGAACAGCCAGCGGCCGCGCCCGCACCGTCATTTCTGACTCCGGAAACTGAGACCCCTTATCCGGTCGCTGAATCCAAGAATGGCTTGGCTCTGGCGGCCATGATCCTCGGCATTGTGGGCGTCGCCCTGTCGATCACCGTGGTGCTTGGAGTCATCCTTGGTGTTCTGGCGCTTGTGTTCGGCATTATCGGGCGCAACCGGGCGAAGGCCCTGCCTCAGCACACCAACAGCAATAAAGCTCTGGCGGGCATGATTCTCGGGGCTGTCGCCATAGGTCTTTCCGTGCTCGTCGTGTTCGCACTACGCGGTCCCGTTTCTGAGGTACTCAAGATTCTCGATGTTGAAATCACCCTCGTGGGCTGTAATGACAGCGGAATTGAGGCCGAGGTTCGCTGGACGGGGGAAGACTCAGTGGACCTGACCCTCGAGGGCCAGGCCCTCACGCCTGACGGTGAGGTCGTGTTCAGCGACGAGATCGTCGTCACGAATCTCTCGGGCACAACACAGACAGTCACGATCGAGTTCCCAAGCACGATTGACTCCTCGTTCAATCAGTGTTTCCTCGCGCCCGTGTCTGTGAACTAGCGGCCGGTTCTACGTCTCCAGGTCCTCGACAGCCTCCCGTACCCGGGGGAGTTCGATGTCCCAGCTCCGGGGTTCGTCAAGCGGTACGAGCACGAACTTGCTTGCGCCGACTTCTATGAATTTGCTCAGCAAAGAACGGAGTCCATCGAGCGTTCCTGGAACGACGTCCCCTGCGTCCACACCAGGCGCTCGCAGCGCAAGCAGCTTCGTCAACTGGGGGGCGATCTCGCCCGCTCCGTATGGCACAAGAACACCGAAATGGCCCTGGTCCATCTCTCGCGCAGCGGTCGACGCTGCAGCGTTTATCTTGTGCCATCCGGCCGCTGCAATGTCTGGAGTTACAAACGAAGCCAGCCAGCCGTCTGACAGCCGCCCAACCCGCTCAAGTTCCTTTGGACCACTTCCGCCCATCCAGACCTCGAGCTCATGGGCTGGCTTCGGCCGTACTCGGACCTCATTGATAGAGAAGTAGTCACCCTTGTGCGATACGGCGTCCTCAGACCACAGCCGCCGCATGAGCGGCAACGCTTCCTCAAATCGGCGGGCCCGGGAAGCCCGTGCAACCGCAAATGCCTGTTGCTCGTGGTTGTCCCTGATGCCAAGCCCGAATGCGGGCAGCAGACGACCCTTAGAGAGCTGATCGAGGCTTGCCATCTGCTTGGCCAGTAGGACAGGATTGCGTCCAGGCAGGACCATCACACTCATGCCGAGCCGTAACCGCTCAGACCGGCCAGCCGCCACCGCCAAGCCCACCACGGGGTCGGGTGCGGATGCCCCGATCCGCTCGCTTAGCCACAAGCTGTCAAAGCCCGAGCTCTCGAGGCCGTCGACGAGCGACAGAAATCGATCCTGGGTGTTTGTCAGGGTTCTTGTTCCGAGGCCATACCCGATGCGAACCTTCACAGCGGCCACAGTCTTTTGGAGTCACGGGACATAGGACCGAAGGTAGTTCGCCACCGGGTCTAGCGCGAGATCGCGAGGTCCAAGATCTTCGCGCCAGCGGCGAGAAGCGGTTGATCACCGTAGTTGGCGGCATCACCGAACCGCAGGACGCGTCCAGTCTCTGTGGCGATCCAGTACCCGCTGCCAGTGTTACTCGTTCTGAGCTGCACAGCGGTTGGAGGCTTACAGAAACCGAGCCCCGGTATCGAACCGTAGAAGTCAATGTTGCCGAAGGTAAAGACACCACCATCACGTGCATAAAGCCAGTACCCCTCACCTGATGGATCAACCGCCATCGCTGAGATCGCTGCGTTGAGAGCGATGTTTCCTGTGGAGCCCCGGAACTGCGCATCTCCGAAGGCGAAGACACCTCCGTCCGCGGCTACAAGCCAGTAGCCGTTGCCCGAATCAGTTGACGCCATTGCGATGATCGGCGCATTGAGAGCCTCACCTCCCATTGAGCCGTGGAATGCAGCGTCGCCAAAGGCGAACACACCACCGTCCGCTGCGAGCAGCCAGTATCCGGTTCCTGTGGGATTCGGGACTATCGACGTAATGGCAGCATTGAGTTGCAAGCCAGTCATGTCTCCCCAGAAGCCAGCATCACCGAAGGGATTCACCACTCCATTGACGTCCACGACCCAGTATCCGTCGCCAGAAGGCGACGCCTGCATGGCCATCGCGGTCGCGCTGGAGGCACGAAGATCGCCCAGGAGAGGCGCATTGAAGGCATGAACCTGCCCGTCGCTCGCCAGGAGCCAGTATCCGCTCCCGCTGTCGATCGAGGCACTCGCCTCAGGCACCCGGCTGGCAGAGCAGACTTGCTCATCGACGTAGGCGGCGAGGGTCGCGACCACAAGATCGCGCATAGCTGCGGCGCCCTCGGGGCGAAGATGAATGCCATCCTTCCAGGTCGGATTCGCAGTTCTGAAGGACTCCGTGTTCCAGTCAGCGACTATGAGATTTGCGTAGGTTTCCTGCTTGGCATCGAGCACGGCGTTCAATGACGTGTAGTCATGGTCTGCAGCGGTTCGCAGGTTTAGCCAGATGACCTTCGCCACGTCGGCAAGTTCGAGCATGATGTCGTCCACGTAGGAAGCAAACTCGGTGGGCTGCCCCTCGTTGTTGTAGCCAAGCGCAAGCACTACGACATCTTCAATGAGCGGACGTCTGGCGCGTATTGTGGCGAGGCCCTCAGGCGTCGTTCGGGCAACCACCGAATCGAACGTGACATCCCAGCCGCGGCTTTCCAGCGAGGTCACCATAGGGCTGTAGGACCCCAACATGACGGAGTCGCCGATCATCACCAGGTTTGGACGGTCCTGCGCCCCGGTGGCATCCGCTGTGACCAGCACCAACAAGACAGACACGACAAGGAGGGAAAACGCTCTACGGAACACTGGGCGCCCCCTGTGCGAACCAGCGCAGCCCCGGTTCGTACATCATCTCGTGGGCTCCGCTGAAGAGGACAAACGTGACGCTCCCCGATTTTCGCGTCATGAGTACCTGACGATCCTCGGGGCCGAAGAATGCATCGGCGCCGATTTGACCTGCCAACTCAGCGGGCAGACGGCGGGCACCAAGCGCTGCGACCTGCGCCGGTGTAAAGCGATCAGCTGGATCGGCAAGCTGATTGAACGCGAGTACCGCGTCCGATGGTGGCACAAGGGTGTCGGACAGACCTGTAGCAAGAAAGACGGGGAGTCCAGCAGCTCTTGCAGAGTCAAGATAAGAACTCGGACTCCGCGCAACGCATTGGTTCCGTGCCGCCGAGTCGCCAACGGGGGCCCCACCACACGACGCTTCAATATGCCGCTTGTAGTAGCGCTGAGGCGCGTACACGGCGTTGTAGTTGTACCACGCTGGCAAGTCATACACCGGCACCCAGGAAGCCACGCCGGCGAATCGATCTGGGTGGCGACCAGCCATGAGCAGCGACATCATGCCGCCGCCTGAGTAACCAATCGCATAGACCCGATCAGGATCGGCGCCGCGGGCCACCGCGTAGTCGATTGCGTCGACGACGTCCTGCACCGCCAGATCTGACCCCGTAGCACTCGGTTTGTTGTTCACGCCCCGGAAGTTCGGGGCGATCATGGCCCAGCCGTTCTGACGCGCCCACCGGCCAAACGGAATGCTGTTCTGAGTGGTATAGCCGCCACTCCATGAGTGCAACACGACGAGAAGGGGAGCACCAGGCTGCTTCGGCGGAAGCCACTTGGCTGCTTGTAGCTGCCCGTCAGCCGTTGACGGGATCCGTATGTCGGCCACGCCAGGGATTGCGCCGGCCCAAGCCGCGTTCGCCGAAGCAGAGTACTTCCGGAAGTCCCGCGTCCCAACGAAATCGTAAACAGGTGTTATCGCCATCGGCCCAGGCAGGAGATCAAGCTCGGCAATACGTTTACCCGTCTTGTCGCCTGCCTTTGCGGCTGTCTCAGAGAACTCCCATACCTCTGCGTTGGCAAGCACTATCAGATAACGATCGCCTGCGACACTGCCCGCTACTGCTGTAGCTGGCGCTGCCTGCTGAGTCCCACCCAGACTGCCGTAGAACTCTGCGGTCGAGTAGTTGAAGATTCCGCCGTCAGCGCCCACCAGCAGGTATCCGCCCGAGAACGCTATCGCTCCGATTACAGGCTGATTCAGCTTGAGAGAACCGGCGGAACCACGAAATGGCGCACCGCCGAGGGCAAATATTCCGCCGTCATCTGAGACGAGCCAGTATCCGCCAGACGAGTGGGGAACGAGGCCATTCACCGGTCGATTGAGGGTGAGGTTGGCGGTTGAACCTCTGAAGCCAGCATCGCCGAGTGCAAAGACCCCACCATCCTTAGCAACCATGTAGTACCCGTTGCCGCTTGGCGTCGCGACCGAGCTCACAACGGTCTGATTGAGGTTGAGACTTTCGAGATCGCCATAGAAGGCGGCGGCACCAAAGTTGAAGACCCGACCAAGAGTCGTAAAGAGCCAGTAGCCATCCCCTGAGGGTGTGGCACTCATCGACACCACGCTCTCGCCGTCCCTCAGTTCAGAGGCTGGGTTCACACTCCCGTAGTCAGGTGCTCCGTCCTGTGGGTAGACCCGTCCGAGTTGATCCACAATCCAGTAGCCAACCCCGGACTCATCAAGGGCAATATCAATCGCAACGACACCCTCAGGCCCAGTAGCGCGCGCTCCCGCCGGGCTTGTGGGTGCGACAAGCAGCGTGACGAGCAAAAGCAGCGCGGCAGCAAGCCTCATCGCGCGATTCAGGTTCATTAATCCTCCGCATGCCCGCATCAGTGCACCCGTCGGCCGTAATGCGAGGCAGCCTAGGAGTTCTCAGCTTTGCTATCCCTACCGCCGACTGAAGCCTAAACCGGTCTAATACTCAGGTGCTTGGCAAACAGACTGTTCGTGAGTTGCTCCAAGCGATGAAAGCCGCTGTGAGCGCTGGAGCTCATCCAACCCGGCGGAGCGAGGGCAGGTGGGAGCAGCGGGTCCTCGGCAGTAATGCGGATAGACGCACAGCCCACGAGGCACGCTGTGCGAAGCCCTTCTGGCCCTATTCTTCCAAGCAGACCTACCGAATCTGTCTGCAACTGCACGAGCAATGCAGCCTGCGCACTCCAGGTATCCAGATCCCAGAGCCGGGCGACAAGACTTCTTGGATAGGGCATCCGGGATCGCATCAAGTGCAGCTGAGTCGGGGGGCTCACCGACTGCTGGTCGAATGGATTCGGGAGATTACTGGGACGCATCCAGCAGCCCCGCTGAAGCAGCCCGAACCGTCCATGAGACAGCAGACGCGCAACTTTGTCGTAGTCAAACTGCGAGAGCTTCGGCTCTGCAAGATAGACCGAGAACTCGCCATCCCAATGCGCTGTGCCTGTGGCCATGGCGGTGTCACCCAGTGTGCCGAGATGGCGGAGCGAACTGCCAAGAGTAATGACTCGATTCTCATCGACAACGAGGTCGCCGCTCTCGATGAGCGACTCGATCTGGTCACGAGCTAAGTCATCATCCAGCAGGACCGCCGCACACAGCCGTGTGAACTGCTCCCGCTCGAACCGACCGGACGAACTCGTCGTCATCATCATGATGACGGTCTCGCGCTGTGACATAGGGGCGATGAGTCGGTCGAGTCGCTGCTCGATATCGGACGCTGCGCTCACGATCCTACGGGAAATCTCATGGCGAGTTCCTCGGTGAAGGCCCCGCGCAGCTGCCGCGCTGCTGCCTTGGACGAGATCAGAAGCTTCTCCCCGGCCCAGTGGGCCGGGAGCAATGCCGGAGGCATCAGCGGATCGATTCCGATCTGGCCAAACAGAGCCGACATCAGGATCCAGCCCTGGGCGGCATGTGCATTGGGGGCCCCCGAGGTCTGGTGCCTGAAGCTGTCCGCTGTCTCGGTAAGGCGCGCAGACCGAGCAGAGAACCCATCGAGATCCCAGAGCAATGCGGCCATATAGCGGGGCCGTTCTATCTGGGCAAAGCACGGAAAGTAGGCCTGTGATTCGGAGGCGGCCTGCGTCAGCCTGTCCATGCTTCCGAGATTATCTGGCCGCAGCCAAACTCCTGGTCGGAACTCGCCCAAGCGGTCCGCACGAATCAGTTCTCTCACGTAATCAGGAACCTCTGAACTCTCAAGACCATCGGGAAACGCAACCATGACCCAGGAACCATCCCAAATCGGCGAAGTATGAGCGCGAGCCCGACGATGCAACTGGTGAGGTTTGGTCGTCCGGCGGCCAGGCACGAGCACTCCCTGTGCGTTGATGGCAATGCTCCCATCGCTCACCGCAGCTTCAATGGCGACAAGCGTGTCAGCCTTGGTTTCACCGAAAGTCGAGCCCACGCTCATCAACGAATCCCGTGTCAAGGTCGCGTTTGAATAGACGAACGTGGTGAAGAGTCCGCGCAGAGTGAGCGGACTCAGCACACTTTCCAGGCCGTCGTACAGACGCGGATCCGCCACGCCATCCGGTAGTCCTGGACCCACAAGCTCGACCATTCAAACAAGTTTCCCATCTGCTTGCGTCCCAGTCCGGGATGCTGGGGGAGCAAACGTCACCGTAAAAGACCGTATCGCGTGCTAAATTTGCCCCGATCCCAAATGGGGATATACGTATCTACCGTGGACGCGGTTGGTGCCGTGACTTGAGAGCAGAGCAACGACATGAACAAGGGTCTCTTGGCAGCAGGCGCGGCGGTGGTGTACGGACTTAGTGCAATTGGTCTGGCGCCCAGCGCCGGGGCGCAGGTTGGCTGTGAGACATTTGTCGTCTCAGACAATACGAACATCTACGCACCTGGCAACAACAACAACCTGACAGCTGGTCCGTGGATTCCTGTCTCGGTGAGCGCGGGCAGCACCGTCGCACTGTCGGTGACAACATACGATCCGACACACGACACGCATCCGATCGAGAATCAGCTCCAAACGAACGAGATCATCGTTATTGAGATGAAGCTCGCTGACGGCACTGTTGTAAGGACAGGTCCCACCGGCGACATTCCCGACGGAGTCACTTCGGCTGGCCCGTTCGATCTCGGCCAATACGGTCCTCTTACGAGTGATCTCGTCGAGATCCGCCAGGTGCACGGGGCGCTCTTCACCGGACCCACCGAGAATTTTCAGTCCGTACACGGCATTGACCTGGTCGTCAGTTGCGTAGAGGTCCCGCCCGCGACCACAACGACCACAACAGCACCTCCAACAACCACCTCAACGACGGTTCCTGAGCAAACCACCACCACTGTTCCTGAGACAACCACAACAACAGCTCCGGAGACAACCACCACAACCGAGGCACCAAGCACGACTGTGGCACCGACGAGCACATCCACTCCTGAGCACGTGCCCACTCTGCCCGTCACCGGACCTAGCACCACCACCGGCCTCGCCCTTCTCGGCGTGGGCTTCGTGACGTTTGGCGCGGCGCTCATCACGAGTACCCGCGACCGACGCGGCATTCTGTCCTAGGAAGGGCTGTACGGCTCCCAATTGAGGAGCGCGGCCACAATAAGGTCAATGAGGCCGTAGACAGCGTCGCTCGTAAGCGGCTGAGCGCTGAAGTGGGAGCGGACAAATAGCGGGCCGGTGATCAGGTCACTGGCGAGTTCCGTATCCAATTCAGGGTGGATCTCGCCACGCACCTTGGCCTGCTCCACAATCGTATTCATGGGCGCCTGCTTGTCGCTCATGAACTGAGCGTGGACTCGGGCGAACTCTGGATCGTTTGTCGCGCGGTTGTGTACACCGCGGAAGATACGCTGCCACGCCGGCTCATTGATCATCTCCATGCGCGCGTCCACAAAGTCCACGAGGTCGGCTCGCAGGCTGCCAGTGTCCGGCGTGGGATAGATCTCGATCATCCGGTCGAGCACTTGAATCAGGAGCTCGTTGGCTGAGGAAAAATGACGGTAGATGGTGGACTTCGCTACGCGTGATCGTCGGGCGACCTCGTCAATGCTGAACCCCTCAACGCCTGAGTCCCACAGGACCTCCTCCGACGCGACAAGAGCCTTCGAGCGTGCCTCCTGGCTGAGCGGTCTAGACATGGCGTGCCTGGTGGATGGGTTTGCTGGTTAGCATTCAAGAACCTTCTGGTTGCGAGTTGCTCTCACGAGGTCCACCTATATAATACCGCTACCACTACGGAGCGGTATCGCTATTATAGACAACTCCGCTTCCTCAGTCACTTCGCATACACGCAGGAGACAGCCGTGTTCACACGCCTCGCACAATGGTGCTATCGACGACGACGCCTCGTCCTCATCCTCTGGATTGTCACCATCCTGGGAGTGAACATGGTCGGGGCCGCTACCGGCGGACCCTCATTCAACGGAGAACTCGACATTCCAGCAAGCGAGACCGCTGACGGCTTCGAAACGATCGACGAGTACTTCCCTGGCGCTAGTGGCACACTCACCGGCTCGATTGTCTTCACCACCGAAGCGGGGATAGCTGACCCAGAAGTTCAGTCGGCAATGGAGGGACTCTTTGCAGAGGTCGCCGAGATCGACCAGGTCACCGTGCTCAGTCCGTACTCAGACTTCGGACGTCAGCAGATCTCCCAGGACGGCACTATTGCGTTCGCACAGATCAACTTCGAGACCGGTGTGGACCAGACCGAATCAGCCCTGATCGGTGAGGAGATCGACGCGCTCATTCCCCCCGTCGATGGCCTACGCGTAGAGCTCGGGGGAGCCGCTCTGGCGCCCTTCGAGCCGCCCGCAACTGAACTCATCGGACTCGCATTCGCGATCGTGATCCTTATCGTCTCATTCGGCTCAGTCCTGGCCATGGGACTGCCAATTGGCATTGCGCTATTTGGTGTCGGAACTGGTTCCGGCCTCATCATTCTGCTCACAAACTTCATGACTGTTCCCGACTTCGCACCTCTGATCGGCATCATGATCGGACTCGGCGTCGGCATCGACTACGCCCTGTTTATCGTGACCCGTTTTCGCGAGGGCACACATGTGGGCATGTCGAACGAAGAAGCGACGATGGCAGCGATGGACACCGCCGGCAGAGCCGTCGTCTTCGCTGGTCTCACCGTGGTGGTGTCGCTTCTGGGCATGTTGCTCATCGGTCTGTCATTCATCTCTGGGCTGGGGGTAGCTGCTGCGGCAACGGTGACTGCGACCATGATCGCTTCGATCACCTTGCTGCCAGCGCTGTTGGGCTTTGCCGGCAGCCGCATAGAAATCACCCGCTGGCGGGGACTCATCGCCGCTGGCTTCACGGCCGCAGCACTCCTTGGGCTCGGGCTTGGCGCCCCGCCGGCCATACCGGTCGCCTCAATCGGACTGGCCGCCCTCACGATCCTTCTCGGATTCGTACTCGGACCGCTCAAGGCCCGGGTGCCGCAGCGCAAGCCTAAGCCCGTCCGGGAGACGCTCCCATATCGGTGGAGCCGCGCTGTTCAGCACCATCCCTGGATGTCCCTTCTGGTTGGCGGTGGAGCACTCCTGCTGTTGACCATCCCGTTGCTGGGTCTGCGCCTTGGCTTCTCCGATGAAGGAAACTTCCCAGAGGATACGACTACACGGCAGGCCTACGACATCATTGCTGAAGGCTTCGGCCCTGGCTTCAATGGCCCTCTCATCGTCGCCGTGGAGGTCGGTTCGCCCGAGGACACCATGGTTGTAGCGGCGCTCTCCGACGCCCTCCTGGCCGACGAGGGAGTGCAGTCGGTCACTCCGCCGTTCCCGAGTGACTTTGAGAATCCCCGGACCTCACCGGCCTTCCTCATCAAAGTGATTCCGACGACGGCCCCACAAGATGAAGCCACGAGTCTCACGGTCGAACGTCTCAGGAACGAAGTTGTGCCGCCAGTCGTGGATGGCACCTCGGTTCAGGCGAATATCACCGGTGCTGTTGCCGCGAACGTCGACTTTAGCGACTACCTGGGTCAGCGAATCCTCATCTTTTTGGGCGTGGTGCTGGCCCTGTCGTTCCTCCTGTTGATGTCAGTCTTCCGCTCGCTGGTCGTACCCCTCAAGGCGGTAATCATGAACCTGCTGAGCATCTCGGCTGCTTATGGTGTGGTCGTGGCATTGTTCCAGTGGGGTTGGTTCGGGGGTATTACCGGAGTCGAGCCGGCTCCGATCGAACCGTTCATTCCAATGATGCTTTTCGCCATCACCTTCGGCCTATCAATGGACTACGAAGTCTTTCTCCTGTCACGCGTGAAGGAGGAGTACGACAAGCACGGTGATCCCGTGAACTCTGTGGCAGACGGACTTGCCAGCACAGCGAGAGTGATTACTGCGGCCGCGGCCATCATGATCGTGGTCTTCGGCAGTTTCATCCTTGAAGAGGACCGCATTATCAAACTCTTCGGAACCGGACTGGCGACGGCCGTGTTCCTTGACGCCACGCTTGTACGCATGCTGCTGGTCCCGGCCACGATGTCCCTGCTCGGTGGCAGAAACTGGTGGTTCCCGCGCTGGTTGGACAAGATCGTGCCAACGCTTCACGTCGAGGGCGCTGCACAGCCCGTGTCAGTGCCGGACGACGGCACCGAGGACGAGATCGACACCGGCGCCAAAGTCGGCGTATAGCGCCTGGCCAAGCCGGTGAAGCCATAGAACTAGGCTGCACGCGTGCGTGTGGAACTGACAGAGACTGATCGATCCATGCTCGCTGGCGAGCACGGCGAAGGTCACAGTCTGGCGATGCGGGTGGTGGCCCGCGTGGCCGAAGCCATGGGCGCCGAGATGTTGCTGGACGTGTCGGAGGCGCATATTGACTCGTGCCTTGATCACGGTCAGGCAGGTGTGGATTTCGCAGAACGCCTAGCTCGTGATGGAAGCCAAGTGACCATTCCGACCACGCTCAACGTCTCGTCGCTGGATCTGCTTCATCCAGAGCTGTACCGAGGCTCGCCGAGCCAGGCTGCGCGCGCCAAACGCCTGATGGACTACTACGAGCAGATGGGCTGCCGCCCCACCTGGACCTGTGCCCCATACCAGTCAGGAGCCCGGCCGGGACTCGGTGAGCATGTTGCCTGGGCCGAGTCCAACGCGATCGTGTTCGCCAACTCGGTGCTCGGAGCACGCACACACCGCTACGGCGACTTCATCGACATCTGCGCCGCGGTGACTGGTCGAGCTCCGGCGGCCGGGCTGCATCTCGATGAGAACCGTCGGGCTACCGTGCTGATCGATGTCTCCGGGCTTCCGCAGCGCCTTGTTGCCTTGGACGTTTTCTATCCTGTGCTCGGCCATTTCCTCGGTGGAGCTGTTGGACAACGGGTGCCTGTGCTCGTAGGGCTCCCCCAAGGCCTCAGCGAAGACCGGCTCAAAGCAGTGGGCGCGGCAGCTGCATCCTCTGGATCTGTGGGCCTCTTTCACTGCGTGGGGAGCACCCCTGAGGCGCAGACGTTGGAAATTGCTACTGGGGGACAAGCGGTTCAGGACACGATCACTGTCGACCTGGCAATGGTTCGAGAAGCCCGCGATGCGCTCAGCACCTTTGACGGTACAGAACTGGGCATTGTCAGTCTCGGGACCCCGCACTATTCGGTGAGCGAGTTCGAAACGCTCATGCAGCTGATAGATGACAGAACAGTGCACTCATCCATTGACATGTACGTCTCAACAGGACGCAGCGTGTTGGCCGAGATCCAGCTCCGGGGCTGGGTACGGCGCCTCGAACACTCGGGCATCCAGATCGTCACTGACACGTGTACGTACATAACACCGATTATGCGCCCAGCTAGCGGTGCCGCAATGACAGACTCCGGAAAGTGGGCCTACTACGCCCCTGGCAATCTGGGACTCCCTGTCGTGTTCGGTGCAACCGCTGATTGCGTCGAGTCGGCGATTGCCGGCCGCGTGGTGCGCGACGAATCGGTGTGGTCCTAATGGCACAGACGCTCTCGCCCGGTCGAGGCTACGGCGAGTTGGTAGTCCTCGACGAACCATTGAGTTTCTGGGGCGGATTCGACGCTGACAGCGGACATGTCACAGACCAGCGCCACCCGCAGGTTGGGATGACCCTCACCGGCAAGGTCCTTGCTATGGAGCAGGGCCGAGGTTCAAGCTCGGGTTCGTCGGTGCTCGCAGAAGCGATCAGGGCCAGAACCGCGCCCTGCGCGATCCTGCTGCTGGCGCGGGACGAGATCATCGCGCTCGGCGCGATCGTCGCTGATGAGGTGTACGGCCTCCAAGTACCTGTGGTGCTGATCGATAAGGCTGACTGGGATGACCTCAGACCTGGCGAAATGCTGGGTGTGATCGCGCCGGACAGCCGAACCCCGACTCTGTCACGAGACGAGGCGCCCCACCTCACAAAGGACGAATCATGGACCTGATGAGCTACATCGCCGATGTTGCGGACTTTCCGAGCCCCGGAATCCTGTTCAAGGACATCACACCCCTCCTTGAGGACCCCGCGGCCTTCGCCTACTGCATCGACGCCATGGTGGACCTGTGTGATGCGAACAAGATCGACAAGATCGCCGCACTAGACGCGCGCGGATTTCTCTTCGCTGCGCCCCTGGCACTGAAGTTGGAGAAGCCCCTTGTACTCGTGCGCAAAGCTGGCAAATTGCCTCGTTCGACCATCGCAGCGACCTACGAGGCTGAGTATGCGACCGTCGATATCGAGATCCATCGCTCCTCGGTCGTGACCGGCGACCGCTTCCTCATCGTGGATGACGTCAGCGCCACAGGCAACAGCCTGGCAACGACCGCAGGCTTGATCGAACAACGAGGCGGCACTGTGACCGCGATGATCGTGCTCATGCACTTTCTGAACCTAGGGGCACCCGAAAGACTGGCCGCCCATGACCTCCGTTACTTGCTCGCTGTTGATACCGCGGGCTAGCAAGCACCACTGCCCATAGACTTTCTTCCATGCGAGCCTTTACACGATTGACCCGACTCGGATCTCTGCTTGCTGTGATTGGCCTTGTTGCAGGTGCATGCACGGCCACCCAGGCTGAAGCGCAAGGGACCGATGAGCCGGGGTTGTTCTCCGCCAAGTACTTGTCGCTGGAAGACGGCGAGAGATACACCGTGGTTGACGGCGGCGAGTACGGCCCTGCGCTCGATGCCGACTTCATGCAGCCCGACGATGTTGTACTCGGCCTCGTAGTAGGCGACACGGCTATCGCGTTTCCGGTTGCCCTCATGGGCTACCACCACATCGCAAACCTGGAGATCTCGGGTGAGCCGTACGTTGTTACCTATTGAATTGTCTGCTCTTCAGGGGTCGCGTTCGATCCTGTTGTTGACGGCGTCCGCTACACCTTTGATGTAGCGGGGCTCTACAACGGGCTATTTGTCATGGAAGACCGCGAGACGGGATCAGTTTGGACTCACTTCGATGGCAGGGTACTGACAGGCCCGCTCGCCAACCAAGACATCGAACTGGAACCGGTACCGCTGATCCATACGCGTTGGAACGATTGGCTCGATGACTACCCAAACAGCCAGGTGCTGCTCCCGGACGAAAGGTTTACCGACCGCTACTTCCGAATCGAACCGGGCAACGACTGGCTCGGGCCTGACTTCGTAAAGACGATCATCGCCACCGATGACCGCCTGGCAAGCAACGAACTCGTACTTGGTATTGATACTGGCGATACGACCACAGCGATCGTGATCCAGGAGTTCAACAAGGAAGAAGCGGTCAACCTCGAAGTAGGTGGGGTACCAGTGGTCGCGCTTGTTGATCCAGAGTCCCTTCTCGGCATTGCCTTCGAGTCCACGGTTGACGGTGAGGTGAGAGACTTCGAGATTTCAGATGGCGTACTCAAGGACGACACGGGAGCGCTCTGGGCCACGGACGGCAGCGGTGACGACGGCCAGCTGCAGTTCGTCACCAGCTTTGTCACAGAATGGTACGGCTGGAGCGGCTACCACCCAGGCACAGCTATCTATGACAGCTAGACAATCGGATCCGGCGTTGCAGCAGGATCGACTGCCGGCCCACGGCAAGGCCCAGATTCGAGTAGAGCTTGTTGGCCCCGGACGGACTCTCGCAGTCCACAAGGCGGGCCAGTTCGTCGTGATCAGGCGACCATTTCGCGAGAGCGAACCCTACGGTCCTGTTGATCAACGCACAGAGGCCATCGACATGCTTATCTTCGACCGCCTGCAGTTAATGTCTCACGGACTGGAGAGTAGCGGCGCTGGCTCTCACGTCTCTTCTGATTCTGACCAAAGCCCGATCAAAGGCCCTTGAGGTGGGCGAGCGCCCACTTGTATGTCAACGGATCCGAATTCTTCTCATTTACAAAGATTGCCGAGTAATACAGCTTGTAGGTTGTCACCGAGGTCAGCGCCTCTTGACCGAAACGTCTCGACACGACCTGCTCCAGCCGCTCTGTCTCCGCGGTAGTTATCTGGTCATAAATCTGCGGAAAGTACAGCGCGGAGGCATAGTCCATCAGTGGATCGCCCACGACAGTGAGCATGCTGAAGTCGCCGACGCCAGACACGTTGCCGGAATCGTCCACGAAAATGTTGTTCGGATAGAAGTCACCGTGCACAAGCTGCTTTGCGGGTTCGTCCAGTGCCCCAATCCTGGCCAGCAACTCATCAACAACCCGCCCGCTGTCGGGGAGATCAGCCGAGAGATGAGGGCAGGACTGCGTCTCAGCGAGCACACGATTCTGCAGATACTCACCCCAGGTCGCCGCCGTCGAGCGTGGGGTAGCGAGAAGTTCTCCGAAGGGCCTCTCCGGCAGTGTGATGCGCGACAGTTCACCCGCCGCTTCGATATAGCTACGCCAGGCGGTACGCCTTGTTGCGTCGTCGTCGGCTCGCGCCAGAAACTGTGACATCTCAGAGCCCGAAAAACGACGTTCGATCGTGTACGAGACACCATCAACTTGCTCGATGGAAAGAATCTCTGGAGTAGCAAACGTGAAGTCGTACTCCCTAATGAGTGAGCAGAGCTGGGAGCGATCATCGAGCGAGCTGAACTCCTTGTCACCGAGGATCCGAATCACGGTCGTCTCGCTGATGGCGTACACCTGCGCTTCGATGCCTGACCCAAGGTAGTCAGCAGACGTAATGGCGTGTCTGGCAAGAATTCGGTCGGTCGTCTTCACGGTGGCAAGTATCGCGTGTCAAAGCAGGCCCGAGGCTCATCGAAAACGCGTCGTGCTGCGCCAAAGCCTATGGTGAAGCAATGGAATCAGCTCTGACGTCACGCTTGGCGACGGGCATCACACAGGATCCGCCCGTACTCTTCGTGCATGGGGCCTGGCATGGTGCCTGGTGTTGGGATACACACTTCCTGGGGGCGTTCGCGGAAGCGGGCTATGACGCATACGCGTTAGATCTGCGTGGCCACGACGGCTCCGGCAAGAGCATGCGGCAATTCAGTCTTGCTGACTACCTCGAAGACATTCGGACCGCTGTGTCCGAAATTGGGACAGAACCCATTCTGGTTGGGCACTCAATGGGTGGATACCTCGTTCAGCGCCATCTCGAAACTCAGCGGGCACCTGCAGCTGTATTGATAGCTTCCATTCCACCCAAAGGTGCTTTGGGTATCGCCCTTAGACTGTTGCGCTCGCACCCCGTTGCTCTTCTCAAGACGCAACTACAACTGCGCCTCTGGCCGCTGGTCGAGACACCTGAGCTTGCACGGGATCTGTTCATGCGCGACGACGCCACCGATCTTGATGCTGAGTTGCTGCAAGGCCGTCTCCAGGACGAGTCGTTCCGTGCTTTTCTGGGTCTACTCAGTCGCAGGATCAGACAAGCAGAGACAGCAACGCCGACACTGGTGTTGGGCGCGGAGCAGGATCGTGTTGTAACCATCGGCGAAGTTAGAGCCACGGCTACCCACTTCGGTACCGACGCTGTCATCTTGGCCGAGATGGCACACGATGTGATGCTGGACCCCGACTGGAAGCTCGCCTCCGACGCCATCCTGACCTGGCTGGGCGAGGTTCTTGAACCCGACGATGAGTGACCAACACAGAAGGCCTGCATTGATAGAACCACTCGAACCGCCCTTCGAGGATCGCCAGGCCGCCATCATGGAGCGCATTGCACCTGGCCAGGAACGACCACTTGGGCTCTTTCGTCTGCTGGCTCACAACCCCGACATGTTCGACGCCTTTCTCGGCTACGGCTCCTACAACCTGAGCCGGAAGTGCTCCTTGAGTATCCACGACCGTGAACTCGTGATCTTCCGAGCTGCAGGAAGGGCTCATGGTGAGTACGAGTGGGGTATGCACGTACTGTTGTTCACTGAAAAGGCCGGCCTCACTGAGGCCCAGGTCAGGTCCTGTGCCACCGGCGGCCCGAAGGACGAGTGCTGGCAGGATCCGCGCGACCGAACAATCCTCGCCGCCGTTGATGACCTTCACGATGAAGACCGGGTGTCAACGCCCGTGCTGGGCCAGCTTGAGAGTCTCTTCAGCCCGGCCCAAATCCTGGACCTTATCCTGATTGCGGGCTGGTACCGGACCCTGTCCAACGTGACAGAATCGCTTCATCTGCCACTGGAGGACACTGCGGCCCGCTTTCCAGAACGTCCCTGACCAGGTCATATCTGCGCGTCCAACTTCCACGGATAGCAGAAACGTTCCACCTTAGCTCCCCAGTGTCTATAGTGTCCCTTCTAGATCGCCCTTCTGGCGATCCAAGAAAGCGAGACTGGCGAGATGCCACTATTTGATTTGTTCTGGTCCATGATGGTGTTCTTCTTGTGGATTGCGTGGATCTGGATACTGATCTCAGTATTCATGGACATCTTCCGCAGCGATGATCTGAACGGTTGGGGCAAGGGCCTCTGGTCCATCTTTGTTCTCTTCCTGCCATTCCTGGGAATCTTCGTGTACCTGATCGCGCGCGGCGACAAGATGCAGGAGCGCACAATCCAGCAGATGCAGCGCCAGGATCAAGCCACACGCGCCTACATCCAGGATGCATCGGGTAGCGCAAGCACTGCTGACGAACTGCAGAAGCTGCAGGGACTCAAGGACTCGGGCACCATTACGGACGAAGAGTTCGCTTCGCTCAAGGCAAAGGCCATGGGCGCGTAAAACACTCAAACACGCTATCGGTGCGTGACTCGGGGTTGCTGTAGTAACCCAGAGTCACGCATGGATGACCTAGTCGGGCCTGACCCGGATGACCGTTTTCCCCTGCGCGTGCCCTTCGCTCTGGTGCTGGAGCGCGTCCGCTGTCTCACTCAGGTCGTAGATTCGATCAATTACTGGAATCACCTGCCCAGACTCGATGAGTTTCCGCAGGAAGACGAGGTCCTCGGGCTTCACTTTCGCCAGCAACATTGATACCTGCCCGCGGCGCACAAGCGCTGCCAGGGTTACCTTCAGGGCAAAGGCCAGCGGCCCACGGCCAATACGGTGGCCCTTAGGTGCACCCGCCGCCACGTACCTGCCGCCCGTCACCAGCACGCCACGACTGTCCTTCAGCGAGCGATTCCCAACGTTGTCGAGCACGAGATCGTAACGTCGGCTGGCCACAGCGAAGTCCTCTTTGGTGTAGTCGATGATGTGATCTGCTCCGAGTGACCTCACCAACTCGACGTTTCGCGTACTGCAAACAGCAGAGACCTCCGCATCGAAGGCCTTCGCTATCTGCACCGCGAAGGTGCCTACGCCTCCTGATGCTCCATTGATGAGCACCCGCTGACCCGCTTTGAGCTGCCCCTTGTCGCGCAACCCCTGCAGGGCAGTGATTCCCGCGAGAGGCACCGCTGCTGCCTGCTCGAACGTGATATTGCCTGGCTTGACCACGACTCGATCTGCTGCCGCGTTGACATATTCGCCATAGGCTCTCGGCACGTCGCCGTACACCTCATCGCCTGGCTGTAGATGCCCAACGTCTGCGCCTACCGACACAACCACTCCTGCCACGTCGGCGCCCACAATTGGTTCCTTCGGCTTGAATAGCCCGAGTTGGAGACGCATGAGAAACGGCCACCCCGTGACGAAGTGCAAGTCATAGGGATTTACCGACGAAGCGTGCACCTTCACAAGGACCTCATCTGCGCCTGCGGCTGGCCTGTCGACTTCCGCGACTCGAAGAACCTCTGGGGAACCGTATTCGCGGTACACAACGGCCTTCATGGTGCTGGGCTCTGCTGATGCAGGAGCGTCCAACTCAGACATCAAACAAACACCTCCTCGCGCACGATGTTCTCGAGTCCATCGGCTTCCATTTCCGGGTCGGGTAGTCCGCTTTCTCCCTCGATATCAATCGTAGGCAGTATGCGGTCGAGCCAGTCGGGGATCCACCAGTTGGCATCACCCATGAGCTTCATTGAAGCAGGCACAAGCACGATTCGCACGATGGTGGCGTCCACGAAGATGGCGGTCGCCAAGCCAAGGCCCATCATCTTGATGACAGGATCCTCGCCGAGAACGAACCCGAGGAACACCGAGATCATGATGAGTGCTGCTGAGGTGATGACTCGGGCGGTGCTGGCTATGCCATAGATGACCGAGGCCTCGTTATCGCCTGTTCGCAAATACTCCTCGCGCACTCGCGACAGGAGAAACACCTCATAGTCCATGGACAGTCCAAACAGGATCGCGAACATGAACATCGGAATGAACGAGACAATTGGGACTGTTGCCTCCAGGCCGATGAGGCCCTTGCCCCAGCCCCACTGGAAGACCATGACCATCACGCCGTAAGCGGCACCAATACTCAAGAGGTTCAGCAGAGCCGCCTTGATCGGTACGAGGATCGAACGGAAGACCAGAGTCAAGAGCATGACCGACATCAGAATCACCGCGGCGATGAAGAAGGGCAGTCGAGCGGAGACGCGCTCAGCAATGTCGGCAAAACTGGCTGTTGCGCCCCCCACATGAACGACCGCCGGACTTCCGTCCATGATCGGAGGGAACGCCTCAGAGCGGAGGCGCCTGACGGTGTCGACGGTTGCGTCATCCTGAGGAGCAGTGGTCGGGAACGCAATGATGGTGGCCACGCCGGCAGCGCCGTTCACTTCAGCAGGCGCCACAGCCGCGATGCCTTCGTCGGAGGCAATTGCCGTGAACAGGGGCTCAACGACACTGGCATCCTCAGAGATGTCGACCGCTATGACCAACGGACCGGCAAATCCTGGTCCGAACCCTTCGGCTAGGAGATCGTACGCCCTACGCTCTGTGCGGCTGTCGGGCAAGGCCCCGTCGTCAGGGAAGCCCAACTGGAGTGCCAGCACGGGTGCGGTGAGCGCCAACAAGAATACGGTCGTGCCGATCGCATAGGACCAAGCGTGCCGTGTTACATGCTTCCCCCAGCGCTGCCAGTTCGCTCCGATTGTCTGGCCGTCGCTAGGCCGAGTCCGATGGAGACCAAGGCGGTTGATCCAGTGGCCTGTGAGACCCAGAAATGCGGGCAGCAGCGTCACCGAGGCGATCACCATCAGCATCACAATCACCGAAGTGGCGATGCCTGCAGCGGTCATCGCTGGCACACCGGCAACGGCGAGACCGAGAATCGCGACGACCACAATAGAACCAGCGAAGATGACTGCCTGGCCAGCGGTCGAAACAGCGCGCCCGACGGATTCCTCGACGGTCATGCCCCGGGCAAGAAACTCCCGGTGGCGTGTGACAAGGAACAACGCGTAGTCGATGCCCACACCAAGCGCAATCATGCTGGCCATCTGAGGCGCCCAGCTTGGAATGTCAATGAAGTAGGTGATGAGCGACATTGAGCTCACCCCAAGGGCCAGGCCAAACACGGCCATACCAATGGGAAGCCCCATTGCGATGAGAGATCCGAACGCGAGGAGCAGGATAACAATCGCCGCAATGATGCCGATCATCTCACCGAGTCCAGTCTCTGGCTCCTCAAAGGTGAAGAACAGATCGCCACTCAGCTCAACCTGCAGCGGAGAATCCTCAGCGATCTGCGCACCGAACTCCTTGAGGTTCAACAGATCGCCCCGGCTCAGGTCATCCACGACCGGGTACTGGACCCGGATAAGCGCAATACGTCCGTCCTGGGACACAGCGCCACTCAGCACCGCAGCTTCAGGGCCTTGCGCCACTACACCCGCGGGGTCGTTGGTGCCGATCACCTTGGGCAGGCTCGCTGCTCCGGCCTGTACCTCTGCCAGCGCAGTCTGCGCTTCAACCGAGTCGAAGAACGTGGCGTTCTCTGCAATGGGGGTAACGACAACTTGCGCGGTAAGTCCCGCGCGATCTGACTGGGCTTCGATGAGAAGATCCGTGGCGAGCTGGGAGTCAAGGCCTGGTACCTCGAACTTGTCTTCCAGTTCCCGACCGAACGTGCCCGAAGCAACAACGACCAGCACCGATGCGACAATCCAGACCCCAATCACGACCCATGGTCGACGTGCCGCGTAGCGGCCCCACCGGTAGAGAGCGTGTGACATCGTAATTTCTCCTTGGATTTCCGTAAGTACTCAGAAGACTGTGACGGCATCAGGTCGGTCCTCGGTGGTGGACTGCTTTGGGTTGAGTTGAGGCCATCAGGGCGGGCTCAACCCAAACACAACCCGGCCGGACCCCGAGTCGAACGAGACGGGTTTGCCCCGGCAATTACCTAGACCCCATGATGGTCAGATGGCGGCAGCACTCGGACTCGATATCGGCACGACAAACATCAAGGCGGTACTGGTGGGCCCGGACGGTCATGCGGCCGCTCGGAGCCAGCGTGAACTTGCTACAACTCAGCGCGGCGCGGTCGTCGAGCAGGATGCCAACGCAATGTGGCGCGGCTGCATCGAGGCCGTCAGCGAACTCACTTCTGCGCATCCGGGTCTGGCAGGCAAAGTTGAGTCCATTGGGGTGTGCTCGCAGTACTCGTCCATTGTGCCGGTCGACGAGGACATCAAGCCGGTGGGCCCGATCGTGATGTGGGGCGACCAGCGGGGTACCGACCATTCGTGGGAGATCATGGGGCGTGACGAGAATGCGTTCCTCACGTGGATTGACGTCCACGGAATCCCGACGGTTGGCAGCGGACTCTCTCTCGCCCACATTCTGTTCCTGCAGCACGACCGGCCCGAGATTCACTCTCAAACGGCGACCTACCTTGAACCGATGGACTATGTCACCGCTCGCCTCACCGGGCGCGTTACAGCGACGCAACACTCCATGTTCATGTCCCAGCTATGTGACAACAGGACCTTGGGTACCACCTCTTACGACCGTGACCTCATTCGGCTCTCGGGAGTCGACGAGTCGCGGCTTCCGCCGCTCATCGGCGTCGATGATGTGGTGGGGGAGTTGCACGCAGCAATCGCCGGAGAAATGGGCCTTCCCGCCACCGCGGTTGTGTACGCGGGCTCTAACGACACGGCGATTCTCGCCGTTGCCAGCGGAGTTGCAAAGTCCGGACGAGGGGGACTCGCAATCGGAACCACCAGCGTGCTGTTGGACTCGGTCGCAAGAAAGGACACTGACCTCGACCACGAGGTGCTCTCCATGCCTGGCTTGGCCTCGGACCAGTATCTGGTCTTCGCTGAGAACGGCTACGGCGGACGAGTGGTCGAGTACATGCTCGATCAGATCGTCTACGCGGGAGATAGTCTGGCCGACCACAGCACGCAGAATCTGTTCACACGGCTTGATGACGCCCTCAGGGAGTCCCCGCCGGGAGCCGGAGGTTCCCTGTTTCTACCGTGGTTGGGTGGCTCACTCGCACCAAGCGCAAATCCAAATATGCGCGGTGGTTTTATCAACGTCTCTCTTGAGACGCGTCGCGTCGATCTGGTCCGCAGTGTGACCGAGGGTGTCGCACACAACCTTGCGTGGCTCATGCCCTTCGTTGAGACATTTACCGGCGACGCCATCGAGGAACTGGCCTTCGTCGGGGGAGCTGCCCGCTCCACTGCCTGGACGCAGCTGCTTGCTGACATTCTGAACAAGCCAGTGATGGCTGCAGTCGAGCCCGAAACAGCCGTCGCTGGCTCTGTGGCGCGCCTCGCCATGGCCCGGTCAGGATCACTTGACCGAGAGACGGTCGAGGCTGGCGTGGAACTGGCTCAGCCCCGCGTTCCACAAGCAGACCTGCGCTCAATGTACGACCTTCACCAGGAACAGTTTCAGGCATCCTTCGAGGCCCTACGGCCCATAAACGAAGCACTCAGCGCATTCCATGGAGATGATCAGTGAGCAGCACATATCCGTACGCAGACCGCTACCCGGTAAACGCCACGATGCCCGACACGGGGCGCGACCGATCCGACATCATTACCGAACTCACAGAGATCGCCCGCACCGAAGATGCCGGATGGGAGAAGGGGCAATGCTCTGGAACGATGTACTGCGGCGACCACGAGCACTACGGATTCATGGCAGAAGCCTTTGAACTGTTCGCACACGTGAACGCTCTGCAGCGCGACATGTGCCCCAGTTCGACCCGCTTCGAAGGGGAAATCATCGCGATGACCCTGGACCTGCTGAACGCTGCTGCCATTTCCGACGGCGAGCCGGTCGGCATGATGACTTCGGGAGGAAGCGGCAGCATCCTGCATGCCGTACTGGCCTACCGTGAACAAGCACGCGAAAGCGACGGAAACCCTCGTCCCAACATCATCAAACCCGAGACGGGCCATGTCGCATTCGACAAAGCGGGCCATCTCCTCGGGGTCGAAGTACGCAACGTTCCCGTGGATCCGGCAACGGCCACTGTGGATGTTGACGAAGTCGCCGTGCTCATCGATGACAACACCGTCGCGCTCATCGGATCGGCGACGAACTACGGGTACGGCACTATCGATCCGATTGTGGAACTCGGGGCACTCGCTCTGGAGCGGGGTGTTGGCCTTCATGTGGACGGCTGCCTCGGCGGCTTCATACTGCCTTGGGGCGAGGCTCTCGGCTACGACCTGCCGTTATGGGACTTCCGAGTTCCGGGCGTTACGTCAATCTCGGCCGATACGCACAAGTACGCCTACGGCTTCAAGGGCACTTCCGTGCTTGTCTTCGCAGACAAAGCCCTCCGTAACAGCCAGTACTTCTATGTCACGGACTGGACAGGAGGCAAGTATTGCTCCCCAGGCATAGATGGCTCGCGGTCAGGTGGACTCCTCGCAGCTACCTGGGCAGCGATGGTGAGCTTTGGTCGGGAGGGCTACCTGGACCACGCCCGGGGAATCTTCGAGACCTCCTTCGCGTTGCAGGACGTCGTACGCGGCCACACGAGTCTGCGCATTATTGGTGACCCAAGCTTCTGCTTCAGCTTCACGAGCGACGAGTTTGATATCTACCACGTCAACGACTTCATGCGCACCCGTGACTGGCGCTTCAACGGCCAGCAGTATCCAGACGCGATTCACATGGCTGTAACCCGACCTCAGGTGCAGCCAGGACTCATTGAAAAGTTTGCGAGCGACTTGAGCGACGCAGTCGCCTACGCAGTGGCAGGTCCGGAGTCACCACCCGCATCAGGCGCAATCTACGGGGGAGTCACCGGCGGTCTCACCGACGAAGCCGACGAGTTCATCCGTGCTGTCATGGCTGACATGATGGACAAGCATCAGGGACTCCCTGGCTAGTCGAGGCCCGGAAGAAGTTCCACGTCTGTTGGGCCGTTTCCCGTTGATACGCCAGGGATATTGAACCATTCCGAGCCGAACGCCAACCCAAAAAATTCGACCGGCATCGTGAAGAAAAAGCTCTCAGGACCAATCTGACTGCGATGCGCAGCCATAGCTGCTCGTTTCTGCGCGATCGTTGACCCGACATCCACCCGGTAGGCAATCCCAGCACTGGGTGTGCCGGAGGTTTCGACGTCGATACCTGGATCCTCAGCCTCTTCACCACTCGCCGCCGCGAGCTCCTGTTGGGCGGCGATCAACTCTCTGAAGTGATCGCGGTTGAATGTCGCCTCAAAGACATTCTCCACACCCCCAAGCGCGGCCGCCGCCTTGCCGACGGTATGTACGCGGATGTGGTCGGGGTGGCCATACCCACCGTGCTCGTCATAGATCGTCAGGACGTCGGCTTGTACCTCCGTGAGAATTCCAGCCAGACGTGCCGACGCCTCGTCATGGTCAGACTGCCAGAAGGACGCTGGGTTACTGTTACTTTCCTCACCGACCATGCCGGAGTCCTCGTAGCCGAGCCAGAGAGGCTTCTCGGCCCCAAGGATCTCAGAGGCCTGCTCCAATTCGGCCATCCGCCGCTCCCAAAGCTGCTCACCAGCACGCAACACACCAGGCTCTGGTTCACCACACTCACCCCGTGTCGCACAAACCAGGAAAACCCGGTGCCCAGCGGCGGCGGCCTTGGCCATTAGCCCTCCGGTCGCAATCGCTTCGTCATCGGGATGCGCATGAAAACAGACAAGTGTGCTCATAGTCCGATTACTCTACCGAGGCGAAGTGCACCTTGGGACGACGCTCACGAGCCGGTCTGTTGGCGGCGGTCGGGTCTCCTATAGTGTGCCTGCAGGGTCGCCATGCTGTGATCTCAGAAAGCGAGACTGGTCAATGCCCGTACTAGACCTCTTCTGGTCCATGCTCTTCTTCTTCATGTGGGTTGCGTGGATCGTGATCTTCGTGCAAGTCGTCGCCGACGTATTTCGCAACGACGCACTCGGTGGTCCGGGCAAAGCGATCTGGCTCGTTGCGCTTCTGTTCCTGCCATTTCTCGGCGTATTGGTCTACCTCATTGCGAGCGGGGGATTCACGAGTAGTCCTGCCTCACACTCGACGGTCTCAGGCAACCCGGTAAGGGTTGGGTCCACCACCACACTGGGGCTCTAGGCGCTAGTGCAAGCGGGCGTCAGTGGCTCGTAGCCTCTGCGCAAGCACTTTTGCGATCTGGCTACCGAGATGTGGATTGTCATCCAGGATCTGACCGAACCGGTTGTAAGGAATGACCAGTAGGCTCATCGCGGTCTTCGCTCTCACTGTCGCGGTCGCGGTGCCGGGATCAAAAAGTCCGAGTTCGCCGATCATTTCGCCTGGACCAATCTCGGCCACGACCGTGTCGCCGATGGTGACTTCGGCCGTACCCGCTTCCACAATGTAGGCCTCGTGGTACAGACTCTTCTCGATGATCAGCGCCATGCCGGGCTTAACCTCGGCAATATCTACCGCTGAGGAGAGGTGCTCCAACGCACGACTATCTGCTTCGCTGAAGAACTGTTGGGCTTGTATTCGGACCGTCTTGGAATCTGGCTGCCGTGACACGACGAGACACCTTTCAGCAAGTGAACTGCCTATACCTTCAAGCTACAGACCCCTGCAGGTCTCAACAGGGCAAATAGTCCGTATTCTCGAAACCTCGCGTGAAGAACCGTTAGGGAATCGCGTGGATGGGCAGCGTCACGAGCCGGAATATGGCCCACAGAAGCATGCTCAACGACAGGATGAACATCAGATTCTGATTGCGCTGGGAGCGCATCTTGCTGCTCACGCCTGCAAAGAACAGCACGGATGCAAGGAGAACCACTGTGACGACATAGTTGTCAGAGTTCTGATTATCCGCACGCGCTGCGGTTGCCTTCTCGGATGCGATGAGCGCGAGGCGCTCAGATTCTGCGGCCTCTGGCACTGACTCCTCGAGGTATTCCTCAAATGGGAAGAACGGGCTCGCAGTAGATGAGCCGCTGGCACCATTCTCGCCGTACCACTCATTCACTCGTGGCTGGAAATCCTCGCGAAACTGGGTGAAGAGGAACCCACTCAGGGACGGATTCGCAGGGTCATAGGTCGTTGGATCCGGGGCATCCTCGCCCGTCGAGTCAGCAGCTATCACCTCTGTGCCTACCGCCTGCACCCACTGCAGAAATGTCTGAGAGTCCAGCAAGATCAAGGAGGTGGCCCTGCCATCAAAGCGCGTCGACTCGGTGCGGTTGGCTCCCGCTTCGCTGAAGTTGATGGCCTGCTCGCCTGACCACTTCGCACTCTGTAGCGCAGACCAGGCCGTGAGCACTCCGGCTACCGCAAGGATGATCGTAATGAGCAGCTCCACGGTCACAACGCGAGAATCTGGCGTGATCGTCTCAATAATTCGCTGAACGATGCGGTCCTCGTCGGCGCCTTCTTCGGCCCCGTTTGGTTGTGCTACCTCGTCGCTCATCTCAATCCCTTGTCGCTCCAGATGACCGACAATAACCTAGACGCGGAGCAATCTCGACGAAGCCTAAATCTCGAAAGCGACGATCGCCACGATTCCGCCAGCTGGGGGATTCGAGCCGAGGCTTCCGAGAAACTCGCGATCTGAGAAGGTGAACACTCCGCCGTCGCTGCCCACCACGAGATACCCGTTTCCATAGGGGACCAGTCCATTGATGGGGGAGTTCAGTGCTGTGCCCGTGGGAAGTACACCAGGAATCGATCCTCTGAACTGGGCACCCCCGAATGCGAACACGCCACCATCACACGACACCATCCAGTAGCCGTTGCCACTCGGTGCCGGCACAAGTTCGATAATGGGACAGACCAGTTAGCCCGGAGGCAGCACTTGCGGAATGGAACCCGCGAACTGGGCATCACCACTGACGGTGCGCCAATACCGATCGTTGAGACGCCAACAAGTCCCATAAAAAGGCTCGTCGCGAGCAAGCCGAGTGCGCTTCGTCTGATCTTCATGTCGCCGATCTGCCCTCAGATACGGGTGAGTACTGCGGGCTCGTACTTTCGCGCCAAGCCAGTGCGCAGCACTTGGGACTTGTGCCCTCTCTGTCGTGACGCCAAGATTGAAGTTGTGACGGGGGACGGAACATCTGACGCGAAGCGCGCCAATACTGAGTCATCCCTGCCCTTCGTCGGGCGCTCAGAGGAGCTGACAGGGCTGCGTGGCGCAACCGCCGAAGACTCTGCCGTCGTCTATGTGAGTGGGGCTGCTGGTATCGGCAAGACCCGGATCGTGGACACTCTTTGTGCCGATGGAGAGCACGAAGTCCTGAGGGGCCGTGCGTGGAGAGGCGCGTACCATATGCCCTATCTCCCATGGACGCAGGTGCTATCAGCTGCGCGTCAGTATCTCAGCTCGGGGGACCTAGCCCGCTACCGGGACCTTGCGCCACTCATCAGCCGCACGTCGCACCGTGCGCGCTTTGAAGAAAGCGAATCCACCCAACATGTACTCGGATTGGCACTCGGCGACTACCTCCGCGAGGTGTCAACGCGCTGTGAAGGCCAGCTGCTACTCGTCTTAGAGGATCTTCACTACGCAGACCGTCCGTCGATTGCCCTCGCCGTGACGATCGCCCGACAGCGCCTGCCCATGTCGTTCATTGTCACCTGCCGACCGACCGCTCAAGCCAGGCTGGAAAGCCGCGAGCTACTCGAGCTTCTGCGGGCAGAGTCTGAGGTCGTCGAGCTTCCCCCGCTCAGCCGTACCGCAATTGCTGAAGTGCTCTCAGAACGTGATGTACCCCCAGACCGTCTCAGCGCGGCGGAAAGGGCTACGTCGGGATCACCGCTGCTCCTCGAGCAATGGCTGCGAACCGACCAGAGCGAAAGTGAGTTCGACTACGGAAACTCCATCGCACTCCAGCTTGTAGAACTCAAGCCTCAGGCCCAGGAAACGCTCAAGCTCGCCGCCCTCGCTGGCGAAACATTCGACCTCACAACGATCGCAGAAGCAGCAGGCTTTCCCGTGGTTGATGCGTTGGACTACGTCGAGGAAGCAAAAGTCGCCGGACTGGTGGGTAACCTTGACCGCTCACTTGTGCGCTATGAGTTTCATCACCAGAGCGTGCAAGAGGTACTTGAGGAGATGCAGACACCATCCCAGCGCGCACGCGGCCACGCGCGGCTTCTTCAGGTGCTCCTCGCGAGGCAGGGCTCCGCGGGAGAAGTTGACGTCTCAGTTCTCGCCGCTCATGCCAGCGAGGCCGCAATAGTTGGCGACGCGCAGCTGGCCGCAGACCTCAACCTGCAAGCGGGACAGGTCGCCCTGGACCGCGCCGCCCCGGAGACAGCTCTCATGAACTTTCAGCGGGCAGTCGACATCGCCGCGGCGGCGGGCCTGGCGCTCAAGGTCCGGCTCAATGGCGAACTGGGCTTGGCTCGCGCCCACAAAATCTCTGGCTCCGAGCTTGCCAGGCCGGCCCTGCTACGGGTGCTCGAAGCCTGCGAGAAGGATCCTGATTCGGCCGACGTTGGCATTGAGGCAGCGCTCCTTCTACCAAGCAACGCTGGCGCGCTTGGGCTTGGGGCCGATCGCGATGTGGTCGTGGTCCACTGGCTCGAGTGGGCGCTTGAAGCGATGAACTCAGAGCCGTCAACGCTACGGGGCCGTTTACTTCTGGAGTTGGGCATCCAGAGCTATGCCCGCAGCGCCGCGGAAGGCGAAGCACTGGTCGTCGAGGCCGCCGAGATAGCCGAGTCGGTGGATGACTCCGCACTGCTTGTCCAGGCCGTCTGTCACCGGCACTGGTTCCGCAGATTTCCCGGCGACGCCTCTGCTGTTCTAGAACTCACCGATCAACTCGAGAGCCGGATTCGAGCAACCGACACCCGGGCCCGGCTATCGCTCGCCGGGCTTCGCTTCGCGACGCTTCTTCGTCTCGGGCGCTTTACCGAGGCTCTTACTGAAGTACACACACTCGAGGTTGAACTCTCTCCGCTTCCACCGGTTGCGAGCTGGTCCATTGGACGCTGGCGCGCCACGATCCACTATGTCCGAGGCGAGCACCACGAAGCCGAGGCCGCCGCGCTCGGCGCGTTCAGTCTCGTGGAGCAAACACGATTCGGTGTTGTCGCGTTCGACTATCTGGCGCTGGTGTTGTCGGCAGTCATGCACGCCAGGATGGAGCACGAGCGGATTATCGAGCTGACGGCATCCATGGTGAGTTCACCGAGTCCACTGTTGGCGATCCCTGCCAAGGCGGGCGGTGCCACGATTCTCGCCGAGCTGGGGCGAGACTCCGAGGCTGCAGAGCTGTTGGCGCAGATTCCAAGAGACGCTCTGTCCTACCGGGATCCCTACGAACTTTCTTGGTTGCCTGGCGCCGCATTTGTCTCGCAGGCTGCCGTGGCCCTCAAGGACTCTGGTCGCTCGCGGGAAGCGCTCGAAAACCTGGAGGCCTACCGGGAAGAGTGGATCGTCTGGGGATCTGGCTTCATGTGCGTCGGCCCGGTTGCGCTCCATCGGGGACAGGCGGCGCTTGTTGCAGGCGACCACAGCGTTGCGGAGCAAGATCTTGGCTTGGCCCGAGATGAGATCATTGGCAGCGGAGCCCGACTCTTCGAACCTGCGCTCCTATGCGCCGAGGCCGATCTTGCCCTTGTTTCTGGTGACACTGGGTCTGCAGTTCAAGCACTGACTCAGGCCTCGACCCTGTGTACCGAGATGGACTTCGGCACAGCCGCGGCCATGTTGGCGGCACGGGCAATTGAAATCTCGGCGCCAGTCAAAGCAGAAGTCGAACCGAACCTGAAGCTACGGTCGCTTCGACGTGAAGGTTCGATTTGGACCATAGAGTTTGACGGCGAGACTGGACGTGTCGCGCACCTCAAGGGCATGACGGTTCTTGAGCTCCTATTGGCAGCTCCCCGGCGCCAGTTCCATGCCTTGGAACTCAGCGCTGTCATTGACAACGTCACAGGTGGAATTGGTGGAGAGCCTCTGGGAACTCTGCGAGAAGCTTCCGCGCCAATACTGGACGACCAAGCCTACGGCGAGTATCGCAAACGAATCCGTGAACTCCAGGAGGAGATCGACGAGTCAGAATCTTCTCAGCTCGGGACAAACAGCGAGGCTGCCCACCGTGAACTCGATGCGCTCCTTGATGAGCTACAAAGAGCCACAGGAATTGGCGGCAAGGCGCGGCAGACGGCTAACAACAGCGAACGCGCCCGGGTTCGCATTACCAAGAGCATCCGTACCGCGGTAGCCAGAATCAGCGAGGTAGCTCCCGCGGCCGGGCATCATCTCACCACCTCGCTGAGCACGGGGGCGTTCTGCGGCTACGATCCCGGTACATCCGGTCCCGAGTGGTCGGTCGTGCATAACCGAGATGCGTAACTAGTGCCACGGATACTTGACTACAACGGACAGGAAGCAGACCGGACCGTTACGGTCGCGTCCATCGTCGCTCTCAGGCAGAGCCAGAGCAGCCTCGCGCAGGTGACAGCAGCTTCTGCCGCAGAGGCAGCCGCAGCGGAGACCGCCGGCATTGAGATGGTCGTGTGTATGGCGGGCGCGGTGCCCGCCGTGCGCGAGGGATCGTCGCGCGTCTTTGTGACAGCCGCCATCGACTTCGACGGAGCGGTCACCCCTGATGACTTGCTCGGAGCGGCTTTCAGCGCCTTGTCTGACGGCGCGGATGCCGTCATAACGGCCAGGGGAATGGGCTGTGTCGAAGCTCTTGCAGCCGAAGATGTTCCTGTCATGGGGCACCTGGGCTTCGTTCCGAAGAAGTCCACGCTATATGGCGGTGTTCGCGCTGTCGGTAAGACCGCAGCAGAGGCAGCGACCCTGTGGCGGCAGTTCCAGCGTCTACAAGATGCGGGGGCATTTGCCGTCGAGTGTGAACTCATACCCACGCAGGTCATGGCCGAGATCAATCGAAGAACCAGCATGGCGACCATCTCGCTCGGATCTGGCGCCGACGCCGACGTGATCTTTCTCTTCTCCTCTGACATCTGTGGTGAGAGTTCCAGATCCCCTCGACATGCGCGCGCGTACGCTGACCTGGCGGCTCTCTATGAGCAGATCAACTCCGCTCGGGTGGACGCGCTGACTGCATTTCGCTCGGATGTCTCCACAGGCCGTTATCCAGACGAGAGCGAGATGGCCAGAGTGGACGAGAGCGAGCTCGCCGGCTTTCAGAAGTTGCTCGACGACGAGGACAGCGTCTAGCTCACCGTGAGCTTGAGCTCTGTGAGTCCTCTGATCACGAAGGTGGAGTGGTAGCTGGGTTCTTCGACCAGGTGAAGGTCGGGAAAGCGCTCAGTGAACCCAGCGACTGATCGAGCGAGCTCCTGGCGGGCCAGGGGAGCACCTATGCAGAAGTGGATACCCCCGCCAAAGCCAATATGAGCGGAGTCATTGCGGCCAACGTCAAAGGCATCCGGATCATCGAAACGCCGAGGATCACGCTGCGCAGATCCGAATAGCATCGCTATCTCGTCACCGATCTTGAGCTTCTGTCCCTGGATCTCGAGATCAGGTTCAAGCACCCATCGTTCGAAGAGTTGCAGAGGCGGATCCCAGCGCAGCAGTTCCTCGACAGCCGCTGCTGGCTCGACGCTGCCCTCGGTGAGGCGTTCCCACTGATCTCTGTGGTGCATAAGGGCACGGAAGCCGTTGCCGAGCGTGTTGACCGTGGCTTCATGGCCAGCCTCAAGGAGAACCATCGTGGTCGAGATGATCTCAGCCTCTGTGAGGCTGTCTCCCGCGTCCTCGACCTGCGCGAGCTCTGAGACAAGCAGGCCATCAGGGCTTCGACGTTTGTGAGCGATGAGGTCCCGTGTGTAGTCGATGTATTCACCGGCAGCCTGGTTCGCCGCTTGTTTGACCTCCACGGATGCGGAGAGTTCGTACATCTTGACGATGGCGTGAGACCAGTCCAACAGTGATTGTGTATCTGAGGCAGGTACGCCGAGCATCGAGCAGATCACCGCCACCGAGTAGGGCTGCGCGTAGTCAGACAACAGGTCAAAGGTGCCACAGTCGGCACAGTCGTCCAGGAGGTCATCAGAGAACTGCGCAATCGGATCAGCCAACATGGCTATTGCCCTGGGCGTGAAGACCTTGGAGATAAGGCGGCGGATTCTGGTGTGATCGGGTGGTTCCAGACACAGCAGAGACCATTGCTCGTGTTGGTTAAAGTGCTCCCAGCGCTTGTCTGGAGCGGCCTTTCCCAGTTCCTCGTAGCTGTACTTATGGGCGTAGTCGCGGCCGAGTTTTCTGTTTCGCAGTGCCGCCGCGACATCCTCGAAACGGGTGAGCATCCACTGCTGGCTGCGCTCGTTCCAGAAGATCGGCGTGGCCTCACGCAGGGCGCCCAAGACTGGGTAGGGGTCAGCGATGAACGCTGGATCGTCCACCGCCAGCGCGTCAATAAGTCCGTCGAGATCTCTCACTTCCGCTGATCCTAGCTGTGTCATCCGCCAGCACAGCCAGCCAGGACTACGATCGGCATGTGGACAATGATGCGGCCCGTATCGGGACCCTCGGCGAGAAGCCACTCCATGCGTCGTTGAAGCGCTGGTGCTCTGAGCCCGGCGATCGCTTTGAGATCCCCACAGACGGCTATGTGATCGACATCGTCCGCGAGGACCTCCTCATCGAAGTCCAGACCCGCGGCTTCACAGCAATGAAGCGCAAGATCCCCGCGCTCCTGGAGTTGGGCCACGACGTGCGGATTGTGCATCCCATCCCAGCAAACAAGTGGATCGTGAAGATCGACCCCTACGGCACAATCCTGAGCCGGAGACTCTCCCCGAAGCACGGAAGCGCTGTGGATGTCTTCAGCGAATTGGTGAGTTTCCCCGAACTTGTGGATCACCCTCAGCTGGAGGTTGTCCTCGTCATCATCGACGAGGAAGAATACCGCTTCCATACACCGGACAAGTCGTGGCGCCGCAAGGGCTGGAGCATCAAAGAACGTCGACTCGTCGATGTGCTCGACTCTGTGCGCATCGCAAGCAGCGACGATCTTTTGGCGTTGCTGCCTTCGGGTTTGCCCAGTCCTTTCACCACCGCCGATCTCGCAATAGCTCTGGCGCGCCCACGGCGCCTCGCCCAGCAGATGGCGTACTGTCTGCGAGTCTCCGGTGTGATCGAGGCCAGTGGCAAGAGGGGCAATGCCATCGAGTACTCGCTCATCGCCCCACCCAACTCATAGATGCGTAACTGGATCGGCTTGGTTTCCGGCGGCTCTGGCTGCCCGAACTTACGCACCTACGCCTATTTCGGCCGATGTGCCTCGCTGGGGAGTGAGCTGACAAACTGGCGTCCGATCTGATCGGAGCGTCAA
>CAYUOD010000002.1:0-33347 GCA_964446225.1 uncultured Acidimicrobiales bacterium
TGTTGTTGGAAGTTCGACGCCGCTCAACGTGTTCTGGTTCCCAAGTGTCACAACCTCTGCATAATCTGGGCTGCATGCGCATTCTGCACACGAGCGACTGGCACCTTGGTCGTAAGTTCGGGGAACACCCACTTCTGGGTGATCAGGCCGACTTTTTGTCATGGTTCGTCGACTTTGCAGTAGACAGCTCGAGCGAGCTGATAGTGGTCTCAGGAGACATCTACGACCGGTCTATGCCTCCGGCTGATGCGGTGGAACTCTTTGGGAATACCTTGCGGTCGCTGCACGAGGCCGCCATCCCCATGGTCGCCATCGCCGGCAACCATGACAGCGCTACTCGACTCTCTGCCCTTGATGGCATTACTGATGCCTCCGGGGTCATTCTGCGAGGCGGCTACAGCCGCGCCGGAGCTGTGAGTGTCATACCGGTTGGAGACTCGGAACTGGCAATCGTGGCGGTACCTTTCCTTGATCCGCTCCTGAGTCCAGCTGCGGTGGAGGGTCGTCTCACACACGAAGAGGTACTTGAGTCCGCGTTGTCTCAGGCCCGTGGGTCCCTGTCTAAGGGCATGTGCTCGTTGGTACTGGCGCACGCGTTTGTGGCCGGAGGCCGCGTCTCGGACTCAGAACGCGAACTTACGGTCGGTACCGCCGGCATGATCTCGGCGAAGACTTTTGATGGCTTTGACTATGTCGCCCTCGGACATCTGCACAGTCCTCAGGCGGTGGCTGGTGAAGATCATCTTCGCTACAGCGGCTCGCCCCTGGCCTACTCGTTCAGTGAGGTCGATGAGAAGTCCGTGTGTCTCGTCGAACTCTCAGAGCAGGGCTTTGTCTCGGTGGAAGCTGTTCCGATACCGGTTGGACGTCGAGTGCAGACGGTGAGCGGCCTCATTGCAGATCTGGAAGAGGGCCCCCGCAGTGATCTCTGGACCAGAGTCGAGCTGACTGACCCGCGCACAGTGCTCGACGCCCAACGCCGCCTGCGTGAACGATTCCCATTCGTTGTTGAGATCTCCAGGCCCCTCCTGGGAACTGCCTCTGCAGATGAAGCCCTTTCGGTGGCGAAGCTTCGGACCCTTGAGCCCGCGAAGCTCGCAGACGAGTTCTGGCTGGATGTCACGGGCACCAACATGTCCGCTGACGAGCGTGGCCTGATGAGCAATGCGCTGACGCCATCACACAAGACAGCCCCATGAAGCCACACCGCCTTGAGTTCGATGCGTTCGGCCCCTATGCCGGGCATGAGGAGATCGACTTTGATGCCCTTACCGAACTTGGCCTCTTCGTCGTGTCGGGGCCGACAGGGTCCGGGAAGTCGAGCATCTTCAATGCACTCTGTTGGGCACTGTACGGCTCATTCCCCGGCGAGTTCGCTGACGATCGAGACATTCGCTCACAGCATGCGGCGCCGGCGGATCCTTGCCAGGTGGCTCTGGAGTTCACGGCTGGCGGAGCGCGCTGGAGGGTGTCTCGACGTGCCGCGTTCGAGCGGCCTAAGAAACGTGGAAAGGGCACAACGCCCGCCCTAGCTGAGGCCACGCTCTCTCGGTTCGGCGCTGGTGAGTGGATCCCTTCTGTCTCGAAGATCCGAGAGGTCAACGAGCGCTGCGAAGAACTCGTAGGACTTGACCTGCAACAGTTTCAGCGGGTCGTACTGCTTCCTCAGGGTGGCTTCGCCAGGGTCCTCAACGCCGAGACAAATGAGCGCCAGAGCCTGCTGAGGACGCTGTTCTCTTCTGCTATCTATGAGCGGGCCGTCGAGCGCCTCAAAGCGCAGGCCAAGCTGGCCCGAGACGCGATATCGGTACAGACCCAGACCCGCGAGGCACAGCTCGGTATCGCCGCAGCCTCACTGGGCCGAGCGATATCTGCGGTAGGAGGCGAGTGGGAAGCAACACCAGATCTTGAACGCTCCGACCTCGATAGCGCCATGAGCACAATTCTGTGGCCGCGGCTCAAGGCAACCACAAAGAAGAGCAAGCTGGCCAAGAAGCACTTTGGTCTGGTGGGTGAGACGCTCGTTGAGGGTCGATCTACTGCAGAGGCCCAGGTGCGCCTGGCTCGATATCAGCTAGAGCTTGAGGGCCTCGATCTGGAGCGTGCTGCAGTCCTGGCTGCCCGAGACGAGGCTGAGACCGCACAAGCCGCTGCGCTGGTTCAGACTGAATACGAGTCCGAACAGAAGCTGCTAGCGGTACTTCAGGAGAACTCCTCGACCCGGGAGTTACTGCAGAAGGCTTTCGACGATCTTGCTATAGGCGAGACGCTTCCGGGCACTCTTACCCAAGATTCCTTGCATGAAGCTGGCAAGCAGGTGAAGGCGCTGCGTACGGCGGTTCTTGGTCTGATCGAGAGTGCAGAGGATCTCAGAAGGCGCCGACAAGAACACTCGTCTGCTCAGAAGGAATTGAGCGCAGAGCGCAGCGCGCAACAGGCTGCTCAAGCAAGCGTCGAGAAGCTGCAGGCCGAAGTGGAAACCACTGGTGACAAGGTGGAGAAGTCGAGGACGAGGTCACAACGCAGGCCCGTTGATGAACTGAGCCACGAGGCAGCAGTGAAGGCTCGCGAGCGGTATGCAGCATGGCAAGGGGCTGCAGGGGCAGCCGTCGAGTCCGCGACCAAGGCGTCAGTGCTGGGCGGGAAGCTAGCGGCCCGCCGCGGCGAGCAGACGAAGCTGAACGAAGCGTTATCTGCGTCCGCCAACAAGGCCTCCAGCCATGCAACCAATCTGGCATCAGTAGAGCAGCTCGCCACACAAGTCGCGGCTGCTAAGCGCCTGGTTGACCTAGACCAGGAGCTGTTGCTTGCCAACGATCAGGTCACTGACGCAAAGCACCACCACACAGTGCAGCTGCGTTCTTATGATACCGCAGCTGCATCTCGGCTGGCTGAGGGTCTTGTGGACGGCGAGCCTTGCCTCGTCTGCGGCTCGCTCGAGCATCCAGCTCCTGCGCGCGATGACGATGAGTCGACAGTCCAGCTGAGTGATGTTGAAGCGGCGCTTCGTGCCCAGACGGAAGCGAGCGAAAGGCAGTATTCACTCCTGAGCCAGCGCGCTGCACAGCAGGAGACGCTGAAGGGCCGCGAGGATCCGAGCGTCACTACGCTGCAGCAGCTGCTCGTGGCTGCAGAGGCCCAACTCACAGAGTCAGCCGGGGCAGTAGAGGATGTCGAGAAACTGACGAGCGAAGTTCAGAAGCTAGGGAAGCAGATCGCCCAGCTCGACACTGAATCGCGTGACCTGACCGCTGTCGCGAGTACCCAGCAAGTTCGTGCTGAAACGCTCGCCGCTGAGCTCGGCCAGCTGGCGACAAGCAGCCTTGCAGCGCTCGAAGCAGCAGAAGAGGCAGCCGCGAGATCGCTGCGAGAGGCCAACGAGGCCACAGCAGAACTCGCCCGGCAGCAGGCGCAGCTTGACCAGCTGGAGAAGCGCCTTGTCACCGAAACGGGTGCTGCAGAGACCCTGACAGCTCAGGTCATCGCACGATCTGCCCAACTCGACCAGGAACTCGCGCGACTCGTGGCTGACGAGCAGGCCCAGGCCACCGTGGTCGGGGACACAGTGCTTGACTCAGAATCCCATAAGTTGTCAGAGGCAGCAGTCGTGCTGAGCAGCCTGGTCAAGCAGCTAGAGGTCTGTGACCTGTCGGCCGCAGCCCACACGACTCAGGCCAAGTCCCTCGCCATGGCTCTTGACAAGTCGCCGTTCGAGGCCCTAGGCCAGTTGGAGGTGGCGCTTCGTGACGCAACGCAGATCGTTAAGCTCAACAAGATCCACGAGGAGTGGCTCTCTCGCAGCAAAGAGCTGGTGACCCTCGTTACAGAGTTACAGCAAATGGATCTGCCCCAGGAAGCTCCAGATCTCGTCGGGCTCGAAGCCGCCGTCATGGAAGCCGAAGCTACAAGTGCTGCTCTTGCCAAAGAGGTCGCTGAGGCCGAGGCAAATCTGGGCGCCGTGCGGTCGGCGCTGTCCGACATGGAAGAAATTGAAGCGGAGCTGTCGAGCGCCAGGACGCACGCCGAGCTGCTCGCTCACGTTGCACAGGTCTCCAGCGGCAGGAACGACAAGCGCATTCCGCTCGAATCGTGGGTGCTGTCTGCCTACTTACGTGAGGTCGTCAGTCACGCGAACCTGCATCTGCTGCCGATGAGTAGCGGCCGCTACCGGCTCGTTGTGGCCGAGGAGACGCAGGACCGTCGCACCAAGGCCGGTCTCGATATCGAAGTACACGACGAACACACCGGCAGACGGCGCAGCGCCCAGTCGCTGTCCGGTGGCGAGACCTTCCAGGCTTCACTGTCGCTCGCCCTTGGTCTGGCGGATGTTGTCGGGGCCGGAAACTCTGCCCTTCACTTCGACTGCGTCTTCGTTGACGAGGGCTTCGGATCACTAGATCCCGATGCGCTGGACCGGGCCATCGACGTCCTCGACGGCCTCCGCAACCGGGGGGCTCTCGTGGGCGTAATCACCCACGTTCCCGCCCTCAAGGACGTGCTACCGGTGGGTATCGAGGTGAAGGTCAACTCAGACGGATCGGGATCAACCCTTCAGCAGTTCGCCTAGTTCCAAGCTCGATCGATGAAGCGTAAGCCCATTACCAAATACGGAGCCCAGCTACGCTTCACCGGCCGACCGGCAATAAAGACCTAACGGCCCGCAGTCGCCTTCTTCTTGGCTCGGGCCCGTTCACCCTGGTTGAGCTTGAGCTTGCGTAGCCGCACGACGGCCGGAGTTACCTCAAGGCACTCGTCGGCCGACATGAACTCAAGCGACTCCTCGAGCAACATGCGCTTCGGTGGGGTCAGGCGTACCAGTTCCTCAGCCACTGCCGAACGCATATTGGTGACCTTGCGCTCTTTGGTGGCGTTCACGTCCATGTCCTCGGCACGAGCAGACTCACCAATAACCATGCCCTCATAGACCGTGTCACCGGGACCGACGAACATCGTTCCGCGGGTCTCTAGGTTGCGCAGCGTGTACTGCGTTACCGAACCAGTTCGGTCAGCGATAAGAGAGCCGGTTTTGCGGCTACGAATCTCGCCAAGCCAAGGTGCGTATCCCTCGAAGCTGTGATGGTAGATACCGGTGCCGCGGGTCTGGGTCAGGAATTCGGTGCGGAAACCAATGAGGCCGCGCGCAGGCATGCTGTGCTCAAGGCGCACCCAGCCGGTGCCATGGTTGGACATGTTCACCAGCGTGCTCTTGCGTTGAGCAAGCAGCTGTGTGGCTGGACCCAGGTGCTCTTCTGGGACGTCGATCACCAGGCGTTCCATCGGTTCATGGCGCTTGCCGTCAATCTCGCGGGTCAACACGATCGGCTTGCCTATGTTGAGCTCGAAACCTTCACGGCGCATCGTCTCGATGAGAATCGCGAGCTGCAGTTCTCCACGCCCGCGGATCTCCCAGGTGTCAGGGCGCTCCGTTGTTGCGACCTGCAATGAGACGTTGCCGACGAGCTCGGCGTCGAGTCTGGACTTAATGAGTCGAGCGGTGAGCTTCTTCCCGTCCTGGCCAGCCAGGGGAGATGTATTCACGCCCATGGTCATCGACAAGCTCGGTTCATCGACTGTGATCGGCGGCAACGGTCGTGGGTCGTTGAGATCGGTGAGAGTCTCACCAATGGTGATCTGGTCGAGGCCGGAGACGGCCATCAGGTCGCCGGCGTAGGCGCTGTCTACAGGTATGCGCTCAAGGCCCTTAGTGATGTAGATCTCGGCGATGCGAGCGGACTGGATAGTGCCGTCAAGGCGGCTCCACGCAACGGGCTTGCCCTTCTCGATCTTGCCGTGTCGAATGCGACACATGGCGAGACGACCAACGTAGGGGTCGGCGTCCAGGTTGGTGACAAGCGCTTGGAAAGGATGATCTTCCTCGTAGGTGGGTGCGGGCACAGTGTCGAGGAGTACCTTGATGAAAGGGCCGAGGCCTTCGTCATCCGCGGACTGTTCCATGAGGCGTGGATCTTTGGGGTCCAGCGATGCCATTCCTGCTCGGGCGGTGGCGTACACAATCGGGAACTCGATGTGATGATCTTCCACGTCGAGGTCGAGGAAGAGTTCGTACACCTCGTCGACGACCTCATCTACCCGGGCGTCGTCACGGTCCACCTTGTTGATGACCAGTACCAGGGGCAGTTCGAGTGCCAGCGCCTTCGAGAGAACAAATCTTGTTTGGGGGAGCGGACCCTCGGCTGCATCCACCAGCAGCACGACACCGTCCACCATAGTGAGCGCCCTCTCGACCTCGCCACCGAAGTCAGCGTGACCAGGGGTGTCCACAATGTTGATAGTGGTGCCGTCGATAGTCACGGCGGTGTTCTTGGCGAGGATGGTGATGCCCTTTTCCCGCTCAAGGTCCATTGAATCCATAACGCGTTCGTTGACGTTCTGGTTGTCTCTGAAGGTTCCCGACTGCCAAAGCATGGCATCTACGAGGGTTGTTTTTCCGTGATCAACGTGGGCAATGATTGCAACGTTGCGCAAATCGGCGCGAACGGCCATGAGAGGTGCTCCAGAACAGGGCGGGGGGAGTGCTCGAATGAGCAGTCTTATAGTCTAGATGCTGTCGGCCGCGAGCGGCTGTACTGCAGGGCTGTCGGCTCGTTCCCAGCTGTGAGCGCGTCGCCTAAGGTTGGATCACGCTATCTGGGGGAACCATGATCAGTCTGGACGAACTCCGCGCGCTGCAACAATCCGGCGCTGTGGACACGGTGATCCTGGCCGTTTGTGACCTCTACGGCAGACTCGTCGGCAAGCGTATCGACGCCAGTTTCTTCCTTGAGGCCGCAGAAGACGGAACTCACGTCTGTGACTACCTTTTCACCGTCGATATGGAAATGGAGCCGATCGACGGTTACGAGTTCACGAGTTGGAGTGCTGGTTACGGCGACGTTCATCTGGTTCCCGACTTCAACACCACGCGGGTCCTAAGTTGGCACGATCGCACCGCTCTCATTATGTGCGACGCCCATACCCACGAGCATGAACCTGTCGCGATCGCGCCACGTAGCCTCCTCGGGAGCCAGATCGAAGCGGCCGCTCAGATGGGATTCACCGCCATGGCAGCCTCTGAACTGGAGTACTTCCTCTATCGCACGACCTATGAGCAGGCATCGGACTCGGACTATTCTGACCTCAAGCCAGCAGGCTGGTACATCGAGGACTACCACCTGCTGCAAGGCCAGCGCACAGAGGACCTCAACGGCCCGTTCAGACGTCACCTGGCTGCAAGTGGTATCCCCGTGGAAAGCACGAAGGGCGAGTGGGGCCACGGACAGCACGAGCTGAACATCAGGTACTGCGAAGTCCTGGAAATGGCTGACCGCCACGTGTTGATGAAGCAGGCCATCAAGGAGATCGCCGAGCAGAACGGCGCATCAGCGACCTTCATGGCCAAGCCTCACGCCTCTGAAGCGGGTTCCAGTTCGCATATCCACATGAGTCTCTGGGCCGAGAACACCAACGCCTTTGTCGGCGACAGTGCGATCGCCGGAATTGAGGCATCGGACACATTTCGCTGGTTCCTTGGCGGCTGGATGAAATACGCGGCCGAACTCATGGTCTGTTACGCCCCGACGATCAACAGCTACAAGCGCTATCAATCACAGTCCTGGGCTCCGACGGCTGTGGCCTGGTCTCCAGATAACCGGACCGCAGGTTTCCGTGTTGTGGGCAAAGGGGGAGCATTGCGCATCGAGTGCCGCCTGCCAGGGGCCGACGTGAACCCATACCTCGCCTATTCAGCAATTCTTGCCTCTGGCCTCGCCGGCATCGCTCAGCAGATCGAACCGCCGCCAGCCCACGTGGGCGATGCTTACTCCGCCGAGGACCTTCCCGCGGTTCCAAAGACTCTCGCGGAGGCCGCCGACCGGTTCGCGGTGAGTGAGTTTGCAGTTGAGGCCTTCGGCGAGACCGCGGCAAAGCACTACAGCCACTTTTTCGCCTCAGAGGTGGCTGCCTACAATCGCTCCGTCACCGACTGGGAGCGACGACGCTACTTCGAGCGCATCTAGGCACCGCTGTGTAGATTCTCTATTTGGGCCATTGTGCCCGAGTACCGTGGGCTGCTCTGGGCCTAGAATTTTGAGGTGATGACGCCCTCGCGAAGCTCGGGAATATCTCCACAGAAGCTCGCTAAATACGATCGGCCAGGCCCTCGCTATACCTCCTATCCCACGGCGGTTGAGTTCTCCGAGAGTTTTGGCGAGGCTGAGCACGCTGAAGCGCTGTCAGAAGCTGCTCAACGTGTCGAAGATCCATTGTCGCTCTACGTGCACTTGCCGTTCTGCGAGAAACGCTGTTCGTTTTGTGCCTGCCATGTAGTGGTCACTGGCTCTCAGTCAGTTGCCGATGCGTATCTGACACGACTGAGACAAGAGGCAAGGATCACGGCGGCGCGACTTGGCGACCGGCATCAGCTGCAGCAGTACCACTGGGGCGGAGGCACTCCGACCTACTTTTCACCCAGTGCACTGGCCGAACTCCACCGAGATCTACTGTCGCACTTTGAGCTGGCTCCAGATGCAGAGGTCGCCATTGAGGTCGATCCACGGGTGACAACTCCGGATCATCTCGCAACTCTGCGCGATCTGGGTTTCAATCGGCTGTCGCTGGGTGTGCAGGACACCGACACCAACGTGCAGCGGCTCATCGGCCGGAACCAGACGTGGGAGCAGGTCGAATCTCTCTATGCGACCGCCCGCAGCCTTGGCTACGAGTCGGTCAACATGGACCTCATCTACGGGCTCCCGGGGCAGGATGAAGAGTCATTCGCGCGCACCCTCGACGTTGTCGCCAAGCTGCGCCCGGACAGGCTGGCCGTCTATTCGTTCGCGCTCGTCCCCTGGATGAGACCACATCAGAAGCGAATCAACACAGACCTACTGCCGGATCGGGACCTCAAGTTCGCTCTGCTTTCGCTCGCCATCTCGCGGCTGGGTGAGGCCGGCTACCAGCAGATCGGCATGGATCACTTCGCGCTGCCGGATGATGAACTCGCCACCGCATTCCAGAATCGGACGCTGTCCCGGAACTTCATGGGCTATACGACGAAGCGAGGAACTGAGATTGTGGGACTGGGCAGCTCGGCCATAAGTGACGTCGGCAATGCCTATGCACAGAATCACCGACGCCTCGCCTCGTACTACACAGCAGTTGATGCAGACGCGCTACCAGTCGAGCGTGGCATCAGGCTCAGTGCAGATGATCGGGTGCGCCGTTTCGTCATCACTGAACTCATGTGCAACGGCGTCGTGAATTCTTCTGACCTCAGCGAACAATTCGGCATTGAAATGGCCGACTATTTTTCAGCAGAACTCGACGAGCTCGCGGCCGACGGCGGACTGGATGAGGCAGGTCTTGTGGAAATCACTGACCAGGGTATTGATGCCACCGCCGATGGCCGCCTCTTTATTCGCAACGTCGCGATGGTGTTCGACGCACACCTGCGGCGAAAAGGACAACAGGCGTCTGCGTTTTCGAGAACAGTCTGAGGTGGCTGTGCGCACGGGAATCATCCTCGCTCAGCTCGGGGGACCCGAGAGCCTTGCTGACGTAGCGCCATTCATCAAGGCGATCTTCGATGACCCCCGTCTGGTCCCGCTACCTGGAGGAGCCCGCACCCGCCACGCCGTGAGCAGCCTCGTCGCCGCGCTTCGTGCACCGAGGGTGCGATCTCACTACTCGCTCATCGGTGGCCGTTCGCCGATCCTGGAGACAACCCAACAGCAAGCCGCAGCGCTTCAAAGCGAACTCAGGGCGCGCGGGTGGGACGTGGCTGTGGCAGTGGCTCATCGCTATGCAAAGCCCGATACCAACGCTGCGCTCGACCACCTTGTTGACTTCGCACCAGACCAGCTCGTTCTGTTACCCCTCTATCCGCAGTACTCGGATACGACTACCGGCTCCTCTGAGACCGAACTGCGGGCGCAACTCGGGGTTCGTCGAAATCCACTGCCCCTGCATGTCGTCCGCTCTTGGACCCACCATGAGCGCTACTTTGAGCTGCAGGCAGAGCTGATCCAGCAGATGTTGGACCAGATTCCACCGAGTGACTTGAGAGCTGGACTGCTGCTGTTCTCGGCACATGGACTGCCCCAACGCCTGATCGACCGAGGTGACCCCTACCGCGAGGAGATTGAGGCGACGGTTGCGGAGGTGGTGGCGCGTCTGAGAACTCAGGTCCACCATGGCCTTGCATTCCAGTCCAGAGCTGGTCCGATGAACTGGTTGGGACCAGCTGTGAAGGACGTCGTACGGGAGGCCGGAGCCGATGGACGCAAGTGGATCGGCGTCGTACCGATTTCGTTTGTGTCTGAGCATCTTGAGACGCTCTTTGAGTTGGACATCGAACTGCGCGACCTCGCCAGTGAGGTGGGCATTGACGCCTTTCATCGCAGCCGTTGCTTCGAGATGGACGCTGGCTTTGCTCCGATGCTCGCAGACCTGCTGGAGCAGCACCTATGACCACTCAACCTGACGTCATCATTGTCGGAGGTGGATTTGGTGGCCTGTTCATCGCCTGCGAGATCAGTCGGCGCGGAGGCCGTCCTCTCCTGCTGGAAGCGGGAGATACAGCCGGTGGCGTCGCCGCCACGGTCACAAGGGACGGCTATCAGCTTGAACCAGCAGCTGGCTCATTCCTTCTGCCTCACGCTGCGCTCAGCCCGATTCTGGACGCCGCTCAAGGCTCCGTTCGTCCCGCGGAGCCAAGCGCTCGCAGGCGCTTTGTATATAACCGCGACGAACTGTTTGAGCTGGCCGGTCCACGTGCGTTGGCAACCGGCCTCGTGACCACGGCTGGCAAGTTACGCCTTCTCCGTGAGCCCTGGCTGAACCGTGACACACCAGCTGCGGATGAGTCGCTCGAAGAGTTGCTCGGCCGCCGCATTGGTCCAGAAGCTGGCGAGATCGTTGCTCATCTGATGGCCCATGGTGTCTTCGCCGCAGACCCCTCGAAGCTGTCGGCCAGAGCAGCGTTCCCTGCGCTCGTCGCTCTGGGGGATGAGACTGGAAGTCTGATCCGTGGGGCGATCTCCAAACGTCGGCAGCGGCCGCAGGGACACCAACGAGCGAGTGTCCACGTTGCAGAAAACACCATGATGGGTCTCGCCGCTGAGCTCGCCGCGTACCTGGGCTCAGGCTTCAGACCCGGTTGGAAAGTTGAAGACATCGTGCAAGACGGCGCTGGGCTGGTCGTAAATGGCCCCGGCGAGGAGCGCGCGAAAGCTGTGGTTGTCGCCCTTGCTCCGCACACCGCGGCCCGGGTAGTTCCCGAGTATCTGAGGTCGCTATTGGCAGAGGCAGAGGCCGCGCCGGTGGCGATCGTCGGTCTCGGTGGGCCCTCGGCTGACATGCCCCTGCCCACAGGGTTTGGCGCACTCACCGGCCCCGATTCCGACCTCAGGGCACTGGGCCTACTCTTTGAATCGTCTTACGCGCCTCACCGGGCCCCAGTGCGTCATCGTCTGATGAAGTGCATCTATGGCGGCGCAGCTGATCCGTCGGCCTACGGTCTGAGCGACGAGGAGCTGGTGGCTCTGGCTACTGAGGAAGCGAGCAAGGTGATCGGCGTGGCCATGTTGCCGTCCTGGACGCACGTTGCGCGCCAGAGTCCTGGTATTCCGCAGTTCAACGTGGGCCACGAGCAGTGGCTTGATCGGCTGCAGCAGAACGCCGCTCGGCTGCCTGGCCTCCACTTCGGTGGGTGGGGATACCGGGCGATAGGGCTAACAGCGCTGGCCGAGGACGCTGCTCACCTCGCGGCTGTCCTCACCCGGGACTAAGGTCCCAAATCACGGGTGCTCTGAGGTGATCCGCGGCCGGGTCGTTTACGCTCTGCGCCTGTGCTGACAACTCGCAAACTGAGCAAAATGACGCTTGGGCTCACGCTTGTGCTCGTTGCAGTTGGTGGATTTACGCGGGGGAGCGGAAGCGGCTACGGCTGCAAGGATCGCTGGCCGCTGTGCGACAATGGCCTGGCGGGAGGCTTGCTTCCGCGCGGCGAGTACCACATGATTATCGAATGGTCGCACCGCTGGGTGGCAAGCCTTGTCGGACTCCTGGCGATCGCAACCGCCATAAGTGCATGGCGCTCTTACCGGCATAGCCGCATCGTTCTTATCCCTGCTGTGCTTGCGGTTGGAGTGATTTTCTTCCAGGCGTGGGTGGGGCGAATGGTGGTCAAGGGCGACCTGGATGCCGACCTTGTGTCCGTGCATCTTGGGATCTCGATGACTGTCGTCGGACTTCTCACCGTTGTCGTTGCCGCGACCTCCGTCAGGCCCCCGGCTGCTCCGGATTCGGCCTGGACTAGGCGCTTGGCCATCGGCGCCGTTGGTTCGTTCGCCCTAATTATGTTGGGTTCTTACGTACACAACCTGTACGTGAGCGGCTGGCCACTTGTCGGCGACACCCTGTTCCCAGATTTGTCCAACCGCTACATGCTGGTGCACTATCTGCATCGTGCCCTGGCTGGCACCGGCATCTTCTACTTCGCATACATGGTCAGGCGGGTAGGGCGAGGACGCCCGCAGGATGAGCGAATGCTGATCTACACGGCCGCGACAGCATACGGAGTCAACGTCCTACTTGGCGCGGCTCACGTATTCACGAAGGTCGGCTCCAGCTTGCTGGTCGCAACTCATCTGCTGATGGCCGCAGTTGTATGGTCCGCGCTCGTGGGTGTACTCGTGCTGGCCGTTGCTCCACGGGTGCGGAGTTCACAGGATGATGTCGGCGAGACAGACGGCAAGGCTCCAACAGCGCTCGAAGCCACCAGGTGACACCCACACCCTCGACCCAGTCCGTACTATTCCACAATGCCCTGGAATCCAGCTCTCACCCGACCGCTCGCTCTGGCGCTGAGTCTTGGGGTGTTCGCTGCTGCGTGTAGCTCCAGCGACGAGGCGGACCCGCCGCCAACGACAACGGCCACCGCATCCGCCACCTCGGCACCGCCCACGGGCGGCAACTGCGAGGCGTTGGCTCAGTACCGTACCGACATCTCGCCCACGGGTAACAGGGTGGCTTCGGGTACTGGTTCCCTCACAACGGCTGTGCCGCGCGATATCGAGTTGCCTGGCACCGCGCAGTGGATCGTCCCATTCGCGATAGACGGATCTGAAGTGACCTGGTTTGTGAGTCTGGAGGGCGGCGACTCCGTGCTGGTGTCGCCAGCCGGCGAGGTCTCCGCGAGCGAGGTGCGCCTTAACGGAGAGCCTCCTGAAGTCCGCATTGGCGAAGCAGGGCCCGAGGTCGTGAGCGCATACCTTGATATGGCACTCTTCCCGGATGCTGTTCCCACGACCCGGGTGGTGTTCGATGGCGAGCTCGCCGTCGGGCTTGTGGATGCCACCGACCAGTACGACCATGCAATTCTGGGTGACCCATTTGAAGCGAAAGCCTTTGAGGTGCTGAACCGTTGCACCGGCGAACGCACCAGAACCACCGTGGCCAGTGAGGATGTCATCGAGGGAATCTCGGCGCTGCTGGCCGACATCAACGGCGACGGAACCAATGAAGTACTCGTGACGATCAGCAACGATGACGTCGGATCACGGATGAGCGCGTTTACCTTCGATGGCACTCTCGTGGCAGAGTCCGTGCCGATTGGTCAGGGGGGCCGCTGGCAGACACAACTCGCTGTTGCTCCCACAGGGCCGAACGGAGAGTCTGAGGTGGTGGATATCTGGAAGCCGCATGCCAACGGCGTAGCTGAGTTTCTCCAACTCAAGGGGAACACGCTTGTGCGCGTGGCTGATCTCGCCGGCTTTACAAATCACGTAATTCGCACGCAGAACCTGGACAAAGGACTCGTGGCTGACGCCGATGCCGACGGACGCCTGGATGTAGTTGTTCTCACGCTGGAGAACACCGAAGTGGCGGTCCTCAGCCGCCTCGAGGATCAGGTGGAGACCGTCGCCCTTGTGGCACTCGGATCACCGGCCACCACCAACATCTCAGTGGCCGAGCAGCAGACAGGCGCGATCTCGTTCGCCGTGGGTACCGACGCCGGAATTCTCCGCATCTGGGACGGCAGCTAGTCCTGCTGGTCTCGCTGGGCGACAGTTAGCCGTCAGACTCGCGCCATCTTTAACTTCGGTGATCGTTCTGCCGACCAAACTCCTATGAGTTCCGCAGGCTGGTCGTCGCCAGCGCTAGCTTTCGTTGCCGCGTCCGCCGTCGCGGCTGTTGTATTCAGCGGACCCCTGAGCGACAAGATATTCGGCCATGGCCAGGATCACCAAACGGACGAAGCACTGCCCGTGAGTGCGGTAGCCGGCTTCACGAAGGTCGGCTTCGTCAATGACTATCTGGTCGTAGTGAACGTTCTGCCGGGCGAGGAGATGTACACGGTGGAGGAGGTAGCCGCCGAGCAGCCCTCGATCGGAGAGATGACGATCACGGGTGAGGGCACCGACGTTGCGCGGGACTCGCGCCACGTTGAGGCGCATATCTACTCTCGCAAGACCGGTCTACCGGTGACGGATCCGGTACCGGCCATCAGAGTCACCCACGGCAACGCCGACAACACGACCACCATCGACTCTGTTCTCATGCAGGACGTAAACATCGGTGAAGGCGACATCCATTTTGGCGACAACGTGGTGCTCAAGGGACAGACGGACCTGCGCATTGAAGTGTCTCTCGGACAAGGACAGAAGGTGACGGTAGATGGGCGCCTTGACTGACCGAGGAAGGTCCATTCGCGCGAATCTTGCTGTGGGGCAGAAGCTTGCTGTCGGCTTCGGTCTGGTCGCCGTGGTGCTTGTTGTTCTGGTTGCGGTGACCTTCGTGGCAATAGCGCGCCTCGACGCAGCCAACGCCACCGAAGACCGCGCAATCGAGCAGGTGAACGCCGCGACAGACGTGCAACATCGAGCGGCTGTGATGCGCGCCGAGCAGTTGACCTATGTGACAAGTCCCGGTCAAACGCGCGCTGCCTACGAGGCAGCAGCACGCTCCTTTGAGACAGCCTTGGACGAGCTCCGGATAACTGCTGCGACGCCGACCGAGAGAGCGCTCGTCAACAAGATCTCAACGGGCTACCAAACGTTCCTCGCCATCGATCAGTTCGTCTGGCAGGCCCTGCTCGATGGCAACACAACTGCGGCCCACAACTACGTGTTTGGCGCAGCTGCGCTTGACTTCGGTTTCATGGCAGCGGACGCCGACACATTCGTAGCAGAGGCGGTTCGTACCCAGCGGCAGACCAGCATTGACTTTGTGGAGACTCGCGACCAGACGCGGGTCGTTGTTGCCGCCCTCGGGATTCTCGCTCTTGTACTGGTAGCGGGTGCGAGTCGTGGCATAGCGCGTCTCATCCGCGATCCACTTCTTGAGGTACAGCGCGCGGCAGTGCAAGCAGCCGACGGCAATCTCGAGGCAGAAGCGCCAGTCCACGGCTGCGACGAGATTGGCACACTTGCCACTGCGTTCAATTCGATGCTCCGACAGCTTCGTCACCGGGAGTCGAAGATGATCGAGCAACACAATAGAGCCGAGCTTGCTCATCAGGTGGACACCGCGCTGGAGATGGCTGAAACCGAGGACGATATCTACAACTTTGTGAGCCGCTCATTGGAAGAGATCGCTCCGGAGCGGTCCAGTGAACTCCTGCTTGCCGACAACTCGCGAGCGCATTTCACTCAGGTTGCAGTGGCGGGCTGCGTGCCCGAGGGCCCGGGATGTCGAGTCTCCTCCCCGAATTCGTGTCCCGCTGTGCGGGCAGCCACCAAGATGACATTTGACGATTCCGACTGTCTTGACTCATGTCTTCATCTGAACAGCAGGCCCACGGGACCACGCTCGGCAACCTGTGTACCGGTGAGCTTCATGGGGAGATCAGTGGGTGTGTTGCACTCCACGGGTCCAGCGGGAGAGCAGATTGATGAAGAGGTCTCGGACGGGCTTGAGATGTTGGCCCGGGCTACGGGTGGGCGCGTTGGTGTGATTCGCTCCACCGCCCGCAGTCAACTGCACGCAACCACAGACGGACTCACGGGACTGTTCAACCGGCGTACCTTCGAGTCGCGAGTTCGCGCTATGCACCGCAACGGTGAGCAGTTTGCCCTCGTGATGGCCGATCTTGACCAGTTCAAGCTACTGAACGACACGTACGGACATGAAGCGGGGGACCGTGCCCTGCGGCTGTTCTCACGGGTTCTGCAAGAGACCGTTCGGGAACGAGACATTGTCTGCCGCTGGGGCGGCGAGGAATTCACGATCGCGCTGGTGGACACCAACGTGACCGACGCAGCCAGCATGCTGGAGAGACTCCGGGTCGAGCTCACTGGCAGAATCGCAACATCTGAGGTGAACGCCTTTACCGCCAGCTACGGCTACGTGGACGCAAGCGCGTGTCACACCTTCGAGGCCGCGATCCGCCTCGCTGACGGTGCACTGTATGCAGCCAAGGACGCGGGCCGAGATACCGCGGTGGCCGCTGATCCGCCGCCATTGCCTGTGGGGCACGCTCCGCCGATCTACGATCCGGATGACGACGACGGTGCGGACTTCGCCGCACTCGTACAGCGCCCGCAGGTACAGGAGATATAGAGGGTGGTTGCCCAGGGGAGAACAACGTCCGCTGAGCGACGACCGGTCGCTCTACGCGGCTGTACGGTTAATATCCAGAAACCGGAATTCGGAGTGCCAAGATGACGATATGGATACTTGCAGCGTCACTGAGTGTGCAGGTCGCTGCTGCTATCTGGTCATTGCGTCTGAATATCCTCACAGGCCGGAAGCTGGCGTGGATGGCGATTTCGCTCGCCCTCTGGTTAATGGCCGTACGACGGGCCATCTCCATGTGGGGCCACCTCTTCGGCTCAGCAACGCGACCATTGAACCCAACAGCAGAGACCGTGGCGCTCGCAATCTCAAGCCTCATGCTGTTGGGCGTGATTCTCATTGGTCCTATCTTCAAGTCGATCATCTCGGATCGGGAGCTGCACCGAGCGCGGCGTCTCCGCGACGATCTCACGGGCCTCGCCAATCGGGCGGCACTTGAGGAACGGCTCGACCTCGCTGTGGCAATGACGGCGGCTAACAAGTCGCTGCTGGGTGTGCTCTTTATTGACATTGATCGCTTCAAGATCGTCAACGACAGTCTTGGGCATTCCCAGGGCGACCTCGTGCTGAAGGTTGTGGGAAAGCGGATAGAAGCGGCCTGCCGGGGATCGGACTTCGTCGCGCGGTGGGGCGGCGATGAGTTCGTAGTGGTCCTCTGCGAACTCAGTGGCCAGCAAGAGGCGGAGGCATTGAGTGACCGACTTCGTGTAGCACTCGCTGACCCGGTTGCCCTTGATGGACGCAGTGTCTCGGTGACCGCATCCGTTGGTATTGCCCTGAGTCGAGGTGACGACGACCGGCAGGCTCTTCTGCGGGATGCCGACCTGGCGATGTACAGAGCCAAAGAAGGAGGGCCAAGTCAGCGGGTCGTGTTCGAGACCAGCATGCGGGAGAGCCTGGTCGCTGAGATCAGGCTTGAGCGAGAACTCAAACAAGCCCTCTCGAACGAGGGGCTCTGTGTGCACTACCAGCCGATTTTCGAGGGCGAAACTCTGAGGCTCCATGGCGTTGAGGCGCTCATTCGCTGGGAACACCCAGATGCTGGCCTGCTAATGCCAGGCGACTTTCTGCCCATCGCGGAGGCGTCCGGTCTGATGTCCGCAGTTGACGACTGGGTGCTGGAGGAGTCTTTGCGCCAGCTGGCGGCCTGGTCCGAGCGGGATGACGAGTTGGCCACGGCACGCATCATGGTCAATTCCTCCACAGGCAATTTCAGTGACCGGAGCTACCCAAAGCGGGTGCACCGGGCCCTGGAGAAGGCCGGAGTCCCACCTGAGCGTCTTGTTCTGGAACTCCTTGAGACCGCTGTATTGGATCGCCCATCGGTCGCGCACCTCGTGATTGGTGATCTGCGCGAACTCGGAATCTCGGTGTATCTGGACGATTTCGGTACCGGCTACTCATCGCTGAGCTACCTCACAGACCTGTACGTGGACGGTCTCAAGATCGATCGTTCATTTGTGTCCGACAGCGCAACCGACCCGCAACGTCGAGCAATTATCAGTTCGATCATCAGTATGGCCCGAGCGATGGAGATTCCTGTGGTGGCCGAGGGTGTTGAGACTGAGGCGGACCTCGCCGTGCTTCAGAACGCAGGAAGCCAGTACGTCCAGGGCTATCTGTTGTGCCGTCCGTCACCGGCGTTGGCACTCGAAGCGCTACTCGTGAAGGGTGACGTCTGATCTGTGTCAGCCAAGCACAGATCTGCCCTCAAGATTGAACGCAGACGGATCAAAGCGACGCGTTTTCCTCCAGTAGTCGAAGGTGTAGCCGGGCCACAGTGTGTCGTTGCGACCGTCGTCACTCAGATACCAGCTGTTGCAGCCTGAGGCCCAAACTGTCGTCTTCATTCGGTTCTGAACATCAGCGTAGGACTCTTCCTGAACCCTGAGCTTGAGATTGAGGCTCGAGGAGGGGTGCTCCTCGAGATAGGCGATGGCCCCCATGATGTAGTTCATCTGTGCCTCGATCATCAGGATTATCGAGTTGTGCCCAAGTCCAGTGTTCGGCCCGACCAGCATGAAGAAGTTCGGGAATCCGGAGACCGCGATCCCGAGGTGAGTGGCAGCACCCTCTTGCCAGCTTTGGGAGAGTTCGGCGTCCTCGATCCCGAATACCTTCATCGGAGCGAGGAACTTGGTAGCCGCAAAACCGGTCCCAAAGATGATGGTGTCCACGGCGTGCTCGGTATCGTCGCTGGTGATCACCGAGTGAGGCCGGACCTCTTTGATCCCGCTCGTCACCAGGTGAACGTTCTCGCGATTGAGAGCGGGGTACCAATCGTTCGAGATGAGCAGACGCTTACAGCCCGGCACGTAGTCGGGCGTGACGGCGGCTCTGAGATCGGGGTCGGAGATACACGCAGCGATGAACTCCTTGCAACCTTCGGTGATGCGTCTCGCGAGGCGGGTCTCGCCTTCGTGGAGAAAACTCAGTGCCAGAAGCTCCTGCCGGAGGTAGATCGTCCACCGCTTTACGCGTTGCACGAAGGGCAGTCTGCGGTACAGAGCCTTGCGGCGTGGGCTCACAGGTGAATCTTCTCGGGGGACCACCCAAGGTGGCGAGCGTTGGAACACGCTGACGGTGTCTGCGAGTGGTGCGATCTTCGGCAGGAACTGTATTGCGCTCGCACCGGTACCAATTACTGCCACCTTCCTTCCGCGCAGGTCGTAGTCGTGGCGCCACCTTGCTGAATGGAAGCTCGTTCCCTCAAAATTCCCGAGGCCTTCTATCTCCGGGTACGACGGCATGCTCAGCGGGCCTGTGGCATTGATGACAATGTCCGCGGTGTAGCCGTTCGCTCCACGTGTGGTGAGCGACCACCGCAGCCGCCTCTGCTCGAACCGCATCTCGGTCACCTCGCTGTTGAAGCGAATATGCGACCGAATACCGTGCTTGTTACACACGGCCTGGAGATAGTCGCGGATCTCGGCCTGAGGCGGGTACTCACGGGACCAGTCAGGATTTTGCTCGAACGAGAATGAATACAGATTCGCGCGAATATCGCAGCAACATCCCGGGTAGGTGTTGTCGCGCCAGGTCCCACCGATTTCCTCGGCCCGCTCCAGGAGTACAAAGTCGGAGAGGCCCGCCTGCTTGAGCTTCAGCGCGGCGCAGAGCCCCCCGAATCCTGTCCCGATTATGGCAACCCGGTGGTGCCTGCTCTCTGCTGGCATCAATTCGTCCTTCGGTGGTATGCGCGCCTGCCCAACAGTTTGCGACGTGCGCACCGCCAACAGCAAGTCAGGGTGATCGCAGGCTGAACCACAGGAAGGTCATCCCACCAGCCTAGGATTCCGCTATGAGAATCTTGGCCGGTGTACTTGGTCTACTCATCGTGCTCGGTGTCTTCGCGGACATGACGAATACGATGATCGCCACCCGCACGAGGCGCGGGAAGTGGTGGCTGACGTTCCGCTTCTACAACAAGAGTTGGCGTTTGCTACGACACATCGCGCGTCGAAATAGCAACGTCGAGAGCCGGGAGCGATTCCTCGCGCTGTTCGCACCCGCGTCGCTACTCATCCTGCTTACCATCTGGGTCTCGCTGCAAGCGTTCGGATATGCCCTCATCTGGTGGGGGAGCGATGGGCTCGACGGCTCCACCGACTTTAGTGATGCCTTCTACTACTCAGGCGTCGTCTTCTTTACCCTTGGTTTCGGCGATATCGTGCCAGCCGGGTTCATTCCGCGCTTCGGAACCCTGGTTGAAGCCTTCAGTGGAGTGCTCTCGATCGCGCTGGTCATCTCCTACCTCCCGTCACTTCTTGGTGCGTATGCCAAGCGTGAACGCCGAGTCATGACGCTGGACGATGGGGGCACCGATCAGATCACTCCGACCAGTCTTCTCATAGCTCGTTCACCGAACCGAGATCCAGCGGACCTCTCCGGATTTTTCGAGGAGTGGGAGATGTGGGTCGCCGACGCGATCGAGGCACACAGCGCGTATCCGATGCTCCCGTTCTTCCGATCCCATCACACCGCGCAGAACTGGGTTACTGCCTTGGACCTCGTCACAGACGTTGCGTTGAGCTGTCAGGTGATGGAAACCGGCCACGACCGCGAGCCGTTCTGGTTGATCCGCAGAACAACGCACTTTGTTCAGTTGCTCACGCGAGGTGCCGATCTTTCCCGCTTTGAATCGCCTTCACTCGCGGAGGCGACGCGGCGCTTCGACGAACACTACGAGATCCTCGCGGCAGCTGGCTTCAGAATGATGCCCATGGATCAGGCTCGGCAGATCGCGATCGAGCTGCGCGCTGGCTATGCGCCTGGACTTGAATACCTCGCGGACCAACTCCTCGTGCCCGGAGAGTTCTGGGGACACGCGTCGAGCGTCAAGCCTTCGGACGTGTGCATCCTGGACTGAGAATCGCCGCGGCGAGTTCGGGAACAGTCCCAGCGATGGAGATGGGGTCTTCCGCGGCCAACTCCTCATATGAACCGAATCCCCAGGTAACCGCGATTCCCGGGATTCCGTGAACCGCCGCCCCCTGAAGATCGTGCATGCGGTCGCCGATCATCACTGTGGCATCTGCACCGGTGTCTCTGATCGCATGAGCAATCACGTCAGCCTTGCTATCGCGCGAACCATCGAGCGTGGCTCCGACGATCTCGCTGAAGTACTGCGATAAGCCGAAGTGATCCAGAATCCGAACCGCGAACTCTGCTGGCTTCGAGGTGGCAACGCGCAGGTCCAACCCGGCCGAGCTGAGTTCGCTCAACAAGCCCGGTATTCCGTCATAGACCCTGTTCTCGTACAGTCCGACACTGCCGAATCGGTCCCGGAAGAGCTCGACTGCCCGCGCCACGTCTGTGGGGGGCACGCCCATATCCGCGAACACGGTTCGCAATGGCGGGCCTATGAACCTCGCCAACTCGGACAGATCCGGCGACGCAAGCTCCATCTCCCTCAGCGCGTGCCGCATACAGAGGGTGATTCCTTCGGAAGGATCGGTAAGTGTTCCGTCAAGATCGAAAAGCACCCGTCTGAAGTTGAGGTCAGTCGCCACAGTCAACTATTCCTGGAGCGCCGCGGCGCATTCGGTACGCAGGGTGCCGAGTCCCTCGATCGTCGTCTCAATAATGTCACCGGGGGCGAGGGGGCGAGGGGGCGTCCTCGCAACACCAACTCCTGAGGGAGTGCCGGTGAAGATGAGATCTCCCGGCAAGAGCCGGCATATAGCGGAGAGTTCTGCAATAACTGTCGCCACGTCGAAGATGAGGTCGCTCGTGCGGGAACTCTGCATCGTCTCCCCGTTGAGGGTGCAGTTGATAGCGAGATCGTTCGGATCTTCCAACTGGTCCAAAGGAGTGATGAACGGACCCACAGGTCCAAAGCCAGGGTGGCTCTTCGCCAAGGAGAACTGGGGAGTTCCGCCGCGCATCTGACGTTCGCGTTCTGAGATGTCCTGACCAACCGTGAAGCCCGCGATCCGACTGAGTGCCTCGTCCGCGGTGATATCGCGTCCTCCCTCACCAATCACGACCACGAGTTCAGCCTCATAGTCACAGAACCCCTCAACGAGCTGCAACTGCTCGTTCGGACCCACGATGCAAGATGGAAACTTGGTGAAGACAAGGGGTTCAGTGGGTACTGGTCGATTGTTCTCCTCGGCGTGGCGGCGGTAGTTCAGACCGATACCAAAGACCTGCCGAGGCACCGGTACTGGGCAGTCCAGCTGTGCCTGAACAAGAGGCACACCCGGTCCCTCAAGGTCTGCGGAATGGAGCCAATGCAGCGTCTCGGACCAATTGGAGAGTGCCTCTAAGGGCTCCCCGTACGGTCCTCCAAGCGACAACACATCCAACACTTTGCCTTCGTGCACGACCGCAAAGCGACGGTTGCGGACAGCTAATCTCAGTGGCGCGGGCATAACAGAAAAGTACAGTATCTGGGAGCAGAGGAGAAGATGAGCGCATTTCTTCTCCCCGTGCAATATCTTAGGAACAGACCATCGGAACGCACTCACAAACGGGAGGCGGCATGCAGGTAAACAGAATTCTTGCGACCAAAGGCACCGAGGTGACTACGGTCGCTCCGGATACGTCAATAGCGGAGGTGGTGAGTGAGCTTGCAAAACACGGAATCGGCGCAATCGTTGTTTCGGAGGACGGTGAGTCAATCGCTGGAATCGTCTCAGAACGTGACGTGGTGCGGCGCCTCGCCAAGGAGCCCGAAACCCTTCTGGAACTTCCTGTGTCGGAGATCATGACCTCGTCGGTCTACACCTGTGATCCCAAGGATCAGATGGAGACCCTCATGGCGACAATGACCCACAAGCGGATTCGCCATGTACCGGTATTGAAGAATGACAAGCTCGTCGGCATCATTAGTATTGGCGATGTTGTGAAGTTCCGTCTCCAGGACCTGGAGACAGAGAACCAGCAACTTGTGGAGTACATCAGCGGCCGCTAGCCACACCCGAGGAGTTCGTGCATAGTGACAGAGCGCACGCAGCTCCGAGTCCTTCTGGTTGCGACGAGCCTGGTCTCGCTCAGCAACGGCGCAATATTCGGCCTGATGGCCAAGATTCAGGATGCGAGCGGCTTCGATGACTGGGGCCTCGGAGTCGTGGCTGGCGCATTCTCGGGTGCCCAGGTGGCCTCCCAGCTACTGTTCTCCCATCATGCCGATCGCGGGCACACGAAGCGGCTTCTCATGCTCGGAACCGCCATCGCGCTCATAGGGGTTGCGCTCGTGGGCCTGTCCAACGAGTTCCTGCTTATTGTTCTTGGGCGGGTTGTGGCCGGTGGCGGCTTCGGTGTGTCAATTGTGGCGAGTCGGCGCGTTGTACTCTCGTTCGACTCCGAAGACACCGGCGCCCGGCTGGGCCTGCTGCTGAGCGCAGGTATTGGCGGCTTCGTTCTCGGTGCGCCGCTTGCGATTCAACTCGCTGCGTTGACTGACGCCAGGACCCCCTTCGTGCTGATCGCCCTGCTGGGCGCATGCAGTCTCTTTTGGATTGCGCGCATTCCCGAGCCGCAGGTCCTCCACGGCGGCACCCTGCCTTCGGCACGGCAGCTTGTTGGGCTTCTGCGGGGAAGGCGAATACGAGCAGCCTTGTATCCGGGTTGCGCGATATTTCTCGTAATCGGTGTCTTCGAGGCGCTCTGGGCGAGGTACCTCACTGATCTCGGAGGTTCCGAGAACACCATCTCAATCACTATGTTGGCGTTCGGAGTACCTATCGCGCTACTGGCTCCGCTGGGTGGAAGGCTCGCACAACGGTATGGGGCACTTCGGACTGCTCGGCTAGCGGTCCTGGTGTCGGCACCGATCATGGTGAGTTATGGCCTCACTTCAAGCATTGTCTGGCTGGCAGTGATCGCGTTCATGCACGGCATCCCAGACTCGGTCACCATGCCCGGCAGCCAGGTCGCCATCGCAGAGGCAGCTCCCCCGCACCTCGAAGCCAGCGCCCAAGGATTGCTTGACGCGTCGGCTGGGCTCTTCGCCATGACCGCCGCTCTCGTGGCTGCCCCGATCTACCAGGCCTTTGGTGCAACCGCCACATTCGGCCTCACCGGCTTGGCCATGGTCGTGCTCGCACTGTTGAGCTTCTGGGAGGAGCAGAACGCCGACCGAGAACCTATGCCAGAAGAACCGGCTGCTCAGCTGGAACAGTTCCCAGCACCATAGATATTGAGTCTGGCGTTGATTCGGACGTTTCGCCCGAGGGAACTCGCACTGCCACCTGAAGTTCGTATTCAGTTGCGAACTCAGAAACAGCGTCGAACAGCGACACACGAGAACGTGCATCGGAACGCAGCTCAGGTGAGACAAGCAGGGTCCTCACACGCGAGAAAGCATCAAAGCGGGGAATCGGGATCGTTCCGAGGCCATAGTTGTCAACAACAAGATAGATGCCCATGTCCTGAATTAACCGCAGCATTCTGGGATGGCGCGAGATTCGTCTGTCAAGATCGGCCTCGGATACAACGAACGACAGTTCGCTGTTTTCAGAAGACTGCCATGCGATCATAAACTCACGGAGAAAGATCTCATCAAGGCCGCCAGGAGGCAGTCGCACCCATTGCAGCCAGGAACCGCCGGTCTGGTCGGTGTTTTGCAGTTCATTCGCAAGCCAGCGGGCAGTGTGCTGACGCAGCGCTGAGCTGGCGTCGGCACGGAAGACACGTTCGAGTTGTTTGGCGCCACCCCGTTCGCTCAGATGTGGCTCGATCATCTCGCCAAGAAGCTCGCCATCGCTGTCTGTTATCGGGGTACGGTGGGACACAAGCTCTGAAATTACGCGCCGTTCCGGGACACTTGCACTGGCCGTATTCCGCTTTGCGGTCTGAGAACCGAGTGTTACCCGCGTTCTCTCCGATCCTGCCGAACGCTTGGCGTCATACATCGCGGCATCCGCTCTGCTGAGAACCTCCGCGACCGCTATCCGGTCGCGTATTGGGGTGATGTTGACACCAATGCTCGCCTGTATCCCGATGTTCTTGCCGCCGACCTCGACCTGGATCTCGCAGATGGCAGCATGAATGTCGCGTGCCAGCCGGTCGGCAGTCTCCAGGCTTCGAATATTGAGACATATCGCCACGAATTCGTCGCCACCAATGCGGCCGATCGAGTCCTGTGAGCGCAGCGCCGAACGCAGCGCCGCACCGGTACGTCGCAGCATCTCATCCCCGACTTCGTGACCGTAGGTGTCATTTACTGCCTTGAATTCGTTGAGATCCAAGAATATTGTCGCGAAATCGCGGCGAGGGCTCGTTGACTTGTTCTCAAGAGCCGACGCGATCGCCTCATGAATGCCTGCGCGGTTGCGTTGCCCGGTGAGACCATCGAGGCGGAGCATCCGTTTGGACTCGGCATACTTCACCTCAGCATCCACCATGCGCATGTCGCTGGTCCGCCGCAGGATAATTCCGGTATAGGCAATGGCAGCCGAAACGACGGCTCCGAGCCACAGAAGTATCCGTGCTGTTGTCTGTGTGTCCCCGAACGCGTGGCTGCTCCACACCAAAGCGGTCCACACATGACCCCCCTCAGAGAGTTCAACCTCCTGGGCATGGACGGCGTCCGCCGCCGTCTCGGCCGAGTCGTTTCCCAAGGTAAATAGGGATCCGCCCCCGGCAGCCTCCGTATGCGCGACCGATACATTCGCGTTCTCAAGGGTTCCAGTGATCTGGTTCTCCAGAGACTGGGAGATGTCCAACACCAGGGCAGCTACCCCGACCACTTCATCCTCGAGTGAACGAATGACGACTATGCCGAGTGTCTCAGCGCCAACGACGTCCCCCATGAGTTCTGGCTTGAGCATCTCGGCCGAGGTAACAAGAAAGAGCGGACCGACCGGCCGTAGCATCGGCTTGTCCAATGAGGGGTCATCGATGTCCAACGGATCATTGGGGTCCAGGCCGCTCCACAGTCCAGACACCTCTGCTCCGACGTCCAGGTCATGCAGTGCGACGCCCGCCCCGTCGCGCTGAATTGCGCTCGCTGTCACAATGAGAAACTCGTCCGGGGTATCGGCGATGTCGTTCATCAGGATCTCGAACTCAGGACGCTCAACGAGTTTCTCGGCCTCATACTCGTCAAGTTCCGCAGCACCAAAACGAGTCGCCACGAAAATGCGCTCGGTCCGGTCGATGCGAGCGTCATAGGACAGCTCTACATATCTCTCGAGTTCCTTCTGAGATACGGGCCAGGAAGATCCGAGGTAAGCGCGAATGTCGAAGAGCCGCTGCTCAGTGCTGTCCAGGACGTACTGGAGCTCTGCCTCGACCTGCATCACCGTGTCCTGGAACTCCTCAGCAGAGCGGGTATCGGCACGATTGCCCACCCACATATTCAAGAAGAATGCGAGGGTCAGAATGAGAGCCACGCTCGCGATTGCCACGCGATCGAGGAGCGCTTTGGCAGGCGGCATATTTGCGCTCAAGCGACTCATACATACCGATCGGCCGAATAGCGCCGAATACTTAGTTGTTGTGAGGCCTAGCCGGGCAAGATTTCAACGGGAATGCCGTTCAGTTGTGTATTGCCTGACAACGGATCCCTGACGGTTCCATCGGTAAGCAAGTTCGTATTCACACCTGCGTTCAGACTCGCGACAGAGAGCTGAGTACCGACGCTGGTATGGCCCCAGCCGTGGGGGATACTCACGACGCCGACCCCGACGTCACTGGTAATTTCCGCGGGCAGCGACACCTCGCCCACGGCTGAACGTACCAATACGGCCATACCCTGCTCGATTTCGAGGCGACTCGCGTCATCGGGATGGATCTGCGCCGTGCATCGATCCTTGCCCTTGACCAGGATTTTCAGGTTATGCATCCAAGAGTTGTTGGAGCGCAAGTGGCGACGACCAATGAGATACATCCTGCTGTCAGCGGGCCTGTCCATGAAGTCGGTAAGCCGTGGGAGGTCCGCGATAATCGGCTCGGGTGCAGCCTCCACCTGTCCAGACTCCGTTCTCAGAGCATTCGGTAGTCGCTCCACCAACTCGCCAAGGTCAACACCGTGCGAATTCTCACGCAGTACCGCGAGTGACAGACCGCCCGGCTGTAAGCCGAACCCGTCTCCGTCGTCGCCCGCGCGCAGGAGGACGTCGAGTATCCGGTCGGGACCTGGAGCTCCAGTGACGAGGGCGCCAAGCCTCTCAGGGTCCTCACCGATGACACGGCTACGCGGGTCAGACACAGCGCGCTCCAGCACCGCGGTCAGCATTTCTTCGTGAAATGCGGCCGGGTCCTGGGCGGAACCCCTGAGTATTTGGGTGAGCCGCGCCATGAGATCGTGCTCTTGTGGGGTAGTCGCGGCAAATACCGGCGGACTCCAGCGCGGAACCCGTCGAAGCGAGATGCCGCCAAGCGCGAAGTCGTAGTGGCTGCGTTCAAGCGGCGGCGGGGGAGGCAGAATCACCTCAGCGTGCCGGGTTGTGTCGTTGAGGTACGGGTCGATGCTCACCATGAAGTCAAGGTGTGTCAGCGCCTCATCCAGGACAGCGCTGTCAGGAGTGGATAGCACCGGATTGCCCGCGACAGTGAGCAGGAAGCGGATACGCGTGCCGTTGCTGGAGGTAATGGACTGGGCCAGGGTTGCGACGGGAAACTCGCCGTTTCGCTCCTGGGCTCCCGTGATCTCCGATTCCCAGCGACCCAAGCTGAAGCCCTTCCCTCCCGGACGTACAGCAGAACGGCCATGTGAACTTTGACCGAACATGAGGCCACCGGGCACATCCAAGTTCCCGGTCACGATAGCGAGCAGGTCGGTAAGCCAGGACGCCAAGGTGCCGAACTGGGTTGTGTGCACGCCCATACGTCCATAAACCGCTGCCGTCTCAGCCGAACAGAAGTCGGCTGCGAGGCGACGAGTTGTCTCTGCTGAGATACCGGTTCTGGGTGCCACCCGTTCAGGCGTGAGCCGGGTAATTGCAGCGAGAGCGATCTCGACGCCAGCTATATGCTGCGCAGCGCGTCCCAGAGTCACATTTCCGGCTTCGACGACTGAGTTGACAATTGCAGCCAGCAGAAGTGCATCGGTGCCGGGAACAATCGAGATGAATTCGTCCGCGACCTTCGCAGTCTGTGAGTAGCGCGGGTCAACGACAGTGATCTTTCCGCCCCGTTCCTGGATCCCACGGAGTCGCCCCGGCCAGTCTGGAGCAGTTGCGAGTGACCCGTTAGACACAAGCGGGTCTGCACCAAGAATGAGCAGGTGGTCCGTACGGTCCAGATCCGGCAGTGCGAATAGCCCAGGATCCCCGTACATGAGGGCACTCGAGATATGTCGGGGCATTTGGTCGACAGTCGACGCGGTGAAGATGTTGAACGTGCCAAGAGCACGCAGCAGCGGCTTGATGTAAAGGCCACCAGCGGGGTTATGGACTGAGGGATTGCCGAGATAGACGCCTCGCTCTCCGCTGCTGAACTCCAGTTCGCCAAGCCGCAGTGCGATGTGCTCAAAGGCCTCATCAAAGGTGACAGGCACATGCTCGCCGTCGCGACGGATGAGGGGGTGTCGGAGCCAGTCAGGATCTTCTTGAAGGTGTCCGAGCGTGGAGCCCTTTGGACAGATAAAGCCAGCCGAGAACGGGTCATCCCTGTCTCCACGGATGCGCCTTACCTTGGCGTCTCTCACCGTCACCTCAAGCCCGCAGGTCGCCTCGCAAAGCGGGCAGACCCGGTAGTGAATCTCGTCTGGCGCAGTTTTGGATCCCACAGAGCCCCCAAATGGATAATGCCTGCCACCAATGTAGGGGGGCGGCCGAACCGACACGACATCCGGTTCCGCTAGTTTTGCGCGGTGGACGACATTCCTGCAGAGCTGGCCAGTATCGAGAACTGGCGTGCTGCCACTCCGCAAAGAAGGCGTGAGCTCGTGCTCGGCATAGAACGTATCGACCGCGACCTGTTCAGGTGTTGGAGCCCGCCGGTGGCTCGCAAGCGCGTCTTCGGAGGCCAGGTCATCGCCCAGGGCCTCGTCGCAGCGGACCGCTCAATCGAGTCGAATCATGTTCTCCACAGCGTTCACAGCTATTTCTTGCGTCCCGGAATGGCGGACAAGCCCATCATCTTGACGGTGGATCCAATTCGTTCCGGCCGCAGCTTCTCAACCTGTCGTGTCGTGGCTTCCCAGGAGGGCAAAGCCATACTGAACCTCGAATGCTCGTTTCACGGGGACGAACCTGGCCTCGACCATGCCCTGCCAATGTCCAGCGCGGTGCCTCCTCCAGATGAGTGCGAGCGCTCTCCTTTCAGCGATGGCCTGATCGAAGTGCGGCGTGCCGAAACCGGCACTGGCTCGGAGACGTTCAGTTGGTACCGAGCGCACGGAGTCTCGACCGAAATTGATTCTCAAACGATCATGCGCCAGGCCATCGCCGTGTACGGAGCAGACCACGGCCCAATCGGGACACTCCGAGCAACCCACCGGCACGACGTCACACGGGACTCAGTGATGGCTGCCACCTTGGACCATCTGGTCTGGATCCACGACACTCCCGAGCCCGGAGAGTGGCTGTTGCATCACTGCACAACAATCGCAACCTCAGCGGGCCGCGGCCTCACACGTGGCTCGGTGCACACCCAGGCAGGCAGACACATCGCAACAGTTGTCCAAGAGGCGCTGTTCAGACCTCTAAGGCCCGATCAAGCTTGAGGAGCGCGTTCTCGTTCACCTCGGTGAGCGCTGGGTGCGTGTAGAACACGTTCACCGCCATATCGTGAATACTCGTCCCAAGCTGCATGCCCTGTTGGAGCGGCTGGAGCAGAGTAGGGGCCTGAGGTCCAATGACATGAACTCCAACGAGGGTGCCGGAGGCCCGGTCGGCAACGAGTTTGAGGAAGCTGGTGGTGTCCTCAAGCGCCCATCCGTAGGCCGTGTCGGCATAGTCGTGGATAACTGAGACAACGTCGTCGTAGACCTCCTCAGCCTGTTCCTCGGAAAGTCCAACCCACGCGATCTGTGGGTGCCCGAAGACTGCTGCGGGAACGTGGGTGCGGTCGATAGTCTGTGGCGACTCCAAGCCAAGAAGGTTATGGCTCGCGATCTTGGCTTCCGCGTTGGCGAGGTGTTTGAGCTGCATCTTGTTGGTGAGGTCGCCGAACGCGTAGATACCTTCGACGTTCGTGGCGAGTTCGTCGTTGGTCAGCACGCGCCGGCCGCTGGCGTCCGTCTCGACTCCGGTGGCCTGTACATTCAGTTGGTCCCCGTTGGGCACGCGGCCTGTCGCGATCATCAAAGCGTCGCCTTCGAGTTCGATCGTGCCGTTGGGTCCGCCAATCTCGAGCGTGATGAGATCTCCATCCTGGTGTGCACGGGTGATGGTGCTATCGGGATACACGTCGAAACGGTCCGCGTAGATCTGCGTGAACCGGGTGGAGATATCGCTATCCAAGGCCCGCAGGAAACAATTGCTTCGCAGTACGTAGCTGACGTGACTCCCGTACGCGCCGAACACGTGGCCCAACTCCGCCGCGATAAATCCGCTGCCGACGATGAGTAACCGTTCAGGCAACGTGTCTCGGCGCATAATGCTGTCTGAGGTGTCGTAGTTGACCTCAGACAGGCCCGGAATTTCCGGCAGTGCAGGTCGCGCCCCGGCGCCAAGCAGCCAGCGGTCCGCAGTGATCTGCACTCCGTTCACCTCCATCTGCTTGTGCGCGGTGAAGCGTCCGTGGCCCTCAAAGACGGTGAGGTGGTCCTGGCCGAGTCGGTACTCTCGGCCGCCCGCGGCGATTGGGTCGATGCGTTCAAAGACCCGGTCTCGAATCTCCTTCCAGTCCACGTGATCGAGAGTGCCATAGACACCCAGACGCGCCGCGGCGTCGAACCCCAGCGCTGCGTCCGCGGCCATCACAAACATCTTCGAGGGGATGCAGCCCCGGTTGAGACAGGTGCCTCCGAACACATCCTTCTCGACGAGCGCTACTTTCATACCCTCGAAGCGCTCGTCGAGCACCATGTTGCCTGAGCCGGAGCCCACGAAGACAACGTCAAAATGTTCTGGATTCATAGTTCGCATTTCAGTCGGTGTAGAAAGATCACTTTTGCTGTGATTCTTGGGCTAGCGGCCACGCGGCGCTCTTCAGCAGCCATTGGAGGTTGCCTGCGCGTACCTCCGAGGAGGAAACATCCCTGTAGGCCTCAGCAATTCCCAGACGGGCAGATTCGGGTACCTCGATACCCGAGCGAGGTACCACCGCAATTTCGGGCAGACGGGCCAGGGCAGCATCGCGGGCAGCAGGATCGAAATCGTAATACTGAACGTCTTGCATCTGCTGCCACTTGTCCGCCCCGACAATGACAAGGTCGTACCCCTCTGCGATATCTGCAATCAGGCGCTGGCCTGTTACCTCCACGAGAAACCTGGGGAACTCGCTGAGCGCGCCTCGCAACGTAGCGGCGCGCCCGGACGTGTCGCTGAGGTGGGCCTTGTTGATCGGATTCTGGCTGAGAGCAAACGTTACGGTCGCTATTCCGGGCTGGTGAAGTGCTGCCTCCGCGATTGCAACATGCGCCACCGTGGGCGGATTGAAGGATCCCGGGTACACAGCTCGGAGCTGTGGTCCCTTGGCGCGCCGGTTACGTTCCATGGTGCAACGCTAGCGAGTTCTCGGACGCAACTATTGTTTCGGTATGTCCTTGTCCCAGCGACGAATCTGGCTCGACGGCGCCTTGGTCGCCTTCGACGATGTCACCGTCCACCTCCTGAGCCAATCGCTTCAGCGCGGCACTCTTGTGTTTGATGTCATGAGCGTGCATGAGATCGCTGGAGCGCCGCGGGTTTTCGGGCTTACTCCTCACCTGGAACGGTTCCTGGGATCTGCTGAGTCCATGGGCATGGAGTGTCCTTACGACCTTGCAACGCTACGCAGTGCTTGTGCTTCCGCGCTTGCTGCGAACCCAGGCGCCGATGTGGTGAAAGTGTCTGCCTACTTCGACGATGTTGGCTTCGCTCTGCTGCCGGATTCGCTCACTCCTCGGGTCGCGGTTGCGGCATTTGCCATGGCTGAGTTCGGTAGTCGTCTCGGGCGGACGGAGCCAGCCAGAGTAGTTGTCGCGTCACGCCCGAAACTGCCGGACGAGGTGCTCCCGCTATCAACGAAAGTCGCGGCCGCGTACACGCCAGGTACTGCCGAGACGATCATCGCCAAGCGCGCCGGTGCGGACGCGGTTTTGTTCCTCGACCGCGCTGGATTCGTGCGGGAAGGTACAAGCCACAGCTTCTTTGCGGTGTTTGACGGCGTGCTCGTAACGGCACCCGCGCAGACTGTGCTCCGCGGAGTGACCCGGGCAGCCGTGATGGAGATTGCACGGCAACTCCGGATTGATGTGGTGGAACGGGATTTCACAATCGAGGATCTTGGTGCCGCTGAAGAGGCCTTCCTGACAGCAACCACGGTGCAGGTGTGGCCAGTTGAACGGGTGAATGACCACGTCTTCAGCGCTGCACCGGGGGTGGTCGGGGCCGCGCTCCGGGACGGTTTGAATCGACTCCTTGACGGTCAGTACGGTCGGCTTTCGACCTCCTGGCTCGAGTACCCAGCTTGAGAAGCGACCGACTCGGCTACCTTCTCGTTGCCGGAGCCGCCGTTGCCTGGTCCCTGAATGGACCGTTCAATCGATCACTGCTCGACGATGGACTCACGAGTCTTGAGATCGCCTTCTGGCGTTTGTTGGTCTGCGCGTCGGCATTCCTGATCCATGCCGCGGTACAGCATCGTTGGGTGCGCCCCGAGCGCCGCGACTGGCGTCTCATACTGGCCTTCGCACTGGTGGCCGTGCCGATGCTCTTCATCTCGCTGCCATCGGCGGTCAACTACGGAGGAATCGGTCTCGCGTTCGTGCTGCTCTACACCGCTCCGCTATTCGTTGCAGTTGGTGCACACTGGTTCCTGCAGGAGCGGCTCACGGCGATACAGGGACTGTGGACGCTCGTCTGTTTGGCGGGCATCGTTCTCGTCGTGGCGGGTCAGGACGCTGACTTCAACTCGAAGGCCCTGATCTTCGGTTTGCTCTCTGGGTTTGGGTACTCGCTGTACTTTCTGCTCGGCAAACCCCTTTACCGCCGGCTCGATCCGGTCGGAGTACTCGCAATCGTGTTCGCCATCGCTCTTCTGGCGCTGCTTCCTTTCGCCGGACCCATCCCGGTTGTCGCAATTCCCGGCATCCTGGGGATTGGTCTGCTCAGCACCTACGTTCCGTATGTGATGTACTCCGAGGCACTACGCACGATCCCAGCAAGTAGAGCCAGCATCGTCGCGACACTTGAGCCAGTGGCCGCCCTTGCGTACGCCTACTTCATCTA
>CAYUOD010000003.1:0-2699 GCA_964446225.1 uncultured Acidimicrobiales bacterium
AGCCAGTCAATGATGTCTGTGTTCGATCGAAAGTTGGTCGTGAGGTTGATCCGGTCCTCAGCAGCGATACTGCTGGCGGTCTCGAGATACATGCCGATGTCGGCCCGTCTGAACCGGTAGATGCTCTGCTTTGGATCTCCTACGAAGAACAGGCGCCCGGGCGCAAGCTTCATTTGCTGCCAGGGGCCCGGAGGATCGTGGCTGCCAAGCAGAACAGCCAACTCAACCTGGATTGGGTCCGTATCTTGGAACTCGTCGATGAGCAGTCGTTGGTAGTGAGCCTGCAGCGACTGGCGTGCACTGGAAGAATCTCGCAGGAGGTTCCTGGCAAGCACCAGGAGGTCGTCGAAGGTCACGCGACCGGACCTGCGCCTGAGCTCTGCGCTCGCAAGCACGAAGCCCTGCACGTGCGCGGCCAGGTTCTGGATGGTGTTGTCCTTGAGCCTGGCAAGTTCAGTGTCAATGAGTTCGAGCAGTGCGACCCGCTGAGCGCGCACCTCGGACAGTTGCGCGCCCCAGTTGCCCGCCTTGCCGACGTTCTTCCTGCCGGTATTTGGGCGGTCACTCAGAACTCGGATCCGTTCGAAGATGTCGAGGTCATCGCTCAGTTGGTCGACCCAGGTGCTGATCTCATTGAGGCGACCAACGAGTAGGTCGTCGGCGTCGCTGCATAGCTGGCGCCTGGACTCAAGCTGGTGAGCCGCTGACCTGATGGCGTCCAGGGGCAGTGCCAGGGGCCGTTCATCGAAGCTCGAGGAGCGGGCAAGGTCCCAGTTGCCAGCCATGTTCTGACCGAGCGCTCGCAGATTCTCCAGGAGGTCGTACTCGAATTCCAACGCCACGAGCAGCGTGCGTTCTGCGGCTGAGTTGGCCAGCAGGTCACCAAGAAACTCCTGCCATTGTTCTTCGAACGCGAGGCTCGCGGAGATCGTGTCGAGGACCTCGACGCGCGGCGGAAGGCCCGCCTCAAGTGGGTGCTCCAACAGAATGCGTTGAGCGAATGAGTGCAGCGTCGAGATGGCGGCTGCATCGAGCTCGCTCGTGGCTTCGTTGAGTCGTTCTCGGTGCAGGTCGGAGAGCTCCACGTCGAGTGATTTCTGGAGCTCTTGTCCGACTCGGTCGCGCAGTTCAGCTGCGGCTTTGTCGGTGAACGTTATGACGGCGATCTCGCGCAGGGGATGGCCTGCTTTTATGAGGTGGAGCAGCCTTGTGACAAGAGCAGTCGTCTTCCCGGAGCCTGCCCCGGCTTCGACGAACAGTGTGGTGTCCAGATCCGAAGCAATTCGCTGTCGGGCTGCTTCATCGAACAACTGAGTGACCGAGTTGGGCTCGGGACTCATGGTGCGATCTCATCGAGTGCGTGAAATATCTCAATCGCTGGATCGTGCTGCTTGCGTTCCCAGGCCGCGCTCACTCTGGTAGTTCCAAGGTCATCTGGATTGCAGTAGACGCAGGGGTTGTATTTGCCTCCGGATTCAATTGGCTTCTGTGGGAAGACGCCGTGGGTGATTCCTTCAAGAATGGTCTGCACGGTTTGACCAAACACTCTGAGCACATCTTCGGTGAGGGTGTATCCCTTGCGTGTCTGGTCTGTGACGAACCAATATTCGGCGGTCGTGGGCGCTTCGGGGGCATCGAGAAGCTGTTGCGCGGCGAGCGCATAGATCGGTAGTTGCAGTTTCTGGCCACTGCTCACAGGGTTTGCGGCGCTGAGCTTCTTGAACGAAGAGGAGCTTCCGGATTTGTAGTCGATGATGAGTATCTCACCTGCGTCGGACAGATCGATGCGGTCTGCGCTCCCGCGGAATTGAACGTCGGTTCCGTTGGGCAGCGTCAGCAGCACGGCTGGTGTGTCGGTGAATCCGAAGCTTGCTTCTGTGGACACCGGGCGGTAGTTACCAGCAGCGCGCAGGTTGTTGTCGAGCAGCAGAAACTGTTGGAGCTCGCGGAGAGTCTTCGCTCCTTCTTTCTTCCACAGCAGGGCGTTGCCCAGCCTCCCTTCGCTGGCGAAGCGCTCGGCGACCTCCGCGAAAAGGCTGTCCATTCTCTCGTGGGCATCTGTGGGCCAGTGCTCTGCGGGTTCAGGCAGACTTCCACTCGTGATGGCCTCCTGGATGAATCGCTCGAGCACTTCATGAATCAGGCTGCCTCTGTCGAGCGCAGAGATCTGCAGGATCTGTTCAGGGGCTGTGAGTGCCTCGATTTTCAGGAAGCGCTTCATGAAATAGCCAAAGGGGCACTTGGCCCATTCCTCCAGTTGTGTCGGCGATACCGCGTATGCGGTGCCAACTTCTGGCAGCTGTTCTGTCGAGAGATTTCCGTCGAAGCGTGTAAACGAGGAACTCCAGCGGGCCTGTTGCATCTCAACGGCTGCCTTGAGCGGAAGATCGTCGGTCACGAGGTCAGCGAGTTGTGCGCCTTGTGCGAGTCCGTCGCCAAGGCGTTGCAGACGGAAGTCGCGGCGGGTGGCGAGTAGCTCAGACTCGGCGATTGCGTAGCCGAATGATGCGACTGTGCTGAGCCAGTCGTAGCTCCGCGTGTAGAGATCCTCGCTGCTCACATAGTCGCCGCTGAGGCGCCGGGCAGTATCGAGTAGCCAGCGAGACGGTATGCGGGCCGTTGTGTTTCTGAGGTCGCCCCGTGCGAAGCAGAGTGTTTTCGAGCCGTGGGCGACTGCCATTGCCGCAGCGTCCGGATTG
>CAYUOD010000003.1:2799-5915 GCA_964446225.1 uncultured Acidimicrobiales bacterium
GTGTCCTGGTAGGACTCCCTCGACCATCCCGACGATGATGACGTGGTCGAACACTCTGCCAGCCGCATCTTTGAGTGGCCCAACGGAGATGCCCTGTCCGAGCTTTCCGGCGTTGCCTTGGCCCAGGGAGAGTTCAATCTCAATTGTGCGCCTGAATAGTCCGGCGGATATCTCAGTTTCGATCGCGTCTATCTCGTCGAGTCGCGAGAGCGCGCTGAGGACGTTGCCCAGATCGTCCTGGTCGCTGTCGTCGAGAGAGTCTGGGTCGAGCAGCGACTTGATGAGCGATCGGTAGAGGTCTGTGTAGGTGTTCCATGGTGACGCGTGATGGTTGGTGAGCTGAGCTCTGAGTTGAGCCACTGTTTGTTCGAGCCGATCACAGAGGCTGATGTCGCGATCTGTTCGCCGTCCGGCTGCCTCGCTGAGATCGCGGACGAGGGCCCGCTCTGACAGAGCCGCGCTGTGTTTCGAGAGCCGCTCCGACCAGTCGTCGCCAGCGACGACGCCCGCTTCTCTGCTGATTCGGTCCCATGAACTCGTCGCTATCAACGCCCCGCCGAAGTCACGGAGGGGTGCTGAGGCAAATACGGAAATGACGTCGTCTCTGCGGAAGTTGTGGTCGGACAGGCGGACGAGCGCCGTAAGAAGGCGGCCAGGAGTTGTTTCGGCCAAGGTTCGGGTTCCTGGTCCGTTGTAGGTGAGATCGGCGTTCTGCAGGTGTTCGGCGACGAGCCGTGCATAGGGGCGCGTCGCGCAGTAGAGGATGGCGACCCGATGAGGATCCGCGCCCTCGGCAATTGCCCGGACCGCGACGCGCACGGCCGCCCGGATCTCCTCGTCCGGATCACTTGTTGAGATGACGGAGGAACCGGTCGTCATCGTCAGCGGTGTGACGTTTCCGGTGTGGCCGAGGTCCTGGAGAAGTTCGACTGCTTCCCGGTCGGCACCGGGGTGGCCCGTGAGAGTTGCGATGACACTCAGCTTGGCGTCGTCTCGGCCGAGGCTCGCGAGGAACACCGTCGCTGGCGCGCTCAGGTCGTTCAGGAGATAGGCAATGAGGGGGCCTGTGATCGGTGGCATTCTCGCGGCGAGCTCGTAGAGGTCCCGTTGGTCGTAGAAGCGGGGGGACAAGACGTTGCGTGTCGCCGAGAAGATTCGGACTGTCTCAGCACAGCGTTCGTTCTGGTGCGCGAGCGTGTTCAGGTCGGCCTCGCCCAACACGTTGAGCTCTTCGTATGAGGCGGCGAGTGCCTGTTCGGTTGATGCGTGCTCGGCCACCCGCGCGAACATGCCCGGATTTGAGCGCAGGACCTGGCGGACCGCGGCGACCAACACGACTTTGCTGAGTGAGCGACGCCCGGATTTGTGTAGCGCCTTCTGAGCGGCCTGGGTCGCCAGGTCGGGCAGCGTCGTGAAGTGAATGCCGGCGAATCCCCCGTGGAGGGCCGCGAGGTCTCTGCGGACGATCACACAAAGGCGATGGCTCGGGAGCACCACGGTCACGGGGGCCAGCGGATCATCGCGCTTTGCTGAGGCCACCTCGGCCGCGAGTAAGGCCAGTGCGTCTCTTCCGCTTTGTGTGACCCTGAACTCGACCATGAGCAGATACTAAGGCGGGGGTGTGTTCTCGCTGTCCAGGTCATGCTCAGGAGTTGGCCGTTCCGTCTCCACGCTGAGCGGCCATGCAAATGTGTCCAGGTCGAGTTTGGGAGTGACGGTCAGCAGACCGTTCAGGAACTCGACGGTGTGGCGTTTACACAATCGCCATCCCTCCCCCTCAGTGGACTGCACGCAGAGCATCGGTACCTCGCTTGCCGAGCAGACAGCGCAGGTGTCGAGGGTGAGTTCGCCAAGCCAGGCGGAGGTCTCGTCCCAACATGAGCTGCAGAGCAAGGACGAGTTATCGGCGAATGCTTTGTCTCCGGGATGGTAGATGAGGCGCTGCCCGTCGCTCGGCACGCCCACTGCAGTTCCGCATTGATCGCACTTCAGGTCAAAGATCGTCATGGATACCGAATCGTTAGGCCTTGACGGGGAACGTCTATCCATGATCATATTAGCGGATACGCATGTAGGGGGATTGAGATGACAGACGTGGCTGATCGCGTGCTTGATTGCAAGGGAATGGCTTGCCCATTGCCCATCATCAAGACCGCCAAGGAGATCAAGACGATCGAGGTAGGGCAGGTGCTTGAGCTGTTGGCGACTGATCCCGGCGTCGAGCCGGATATGAACGCCTGGTCCAGACGCACCAAACACGAGCTCCTGAAGATCGAACAGGACGGCGACGTTTACCACGTGTTCCTCCGCCGGACGCGCTGAGTCGTCATGTGGAACGATGACGGCGAAGCCAAGATCCTCTATGTGCAGACCCATGGCATCGACGACCCCGGTCGTTCTGCGACGCCGTTCTTCTTGGCTGCTTCGGGCGCAGCGATGGAGTGCGAAGTAGCGATCTACTTCACGATGTATGGTCCGCAGCTTCTGCAAACCGATGTCGTGGACAGGATCGGACCCAAGGGCGACGCAGGGCAACCGCTGCGCTATTTCATCGAGCAGGCGACGGCTCTGGGCGTTCGGCTGTTCGTGTGTCAGCCTTCGCTTGACCTCAACGATCTCGCCATTGATGACCTCATTGACGATGTCGAGATGATCGGCGGTGCTGCGTTTAACGACATGGCGCTGGAGGCAGACACAGTCATTTCCTTCTGACGCCCCAGGGCGGCGGCGGCCTTTTGCCGCGCCATCAAACGCTAGGCTAATTGTATGAATCAAGTAGTAGACAAGGCACTGCGCAATGAGTTGGATGAACTCGTAGCGAACATGTGTAAGGCGCTCAATGACTCGAAGCGCTTGCTCGTTCTGTACGCATTGAGTGACGGTCCTCACACGGTGAGTGAGCTTTGTGTCGTGCTCGAGGCGCCTCAGTCCAACACTTCTCAGCACCTGGCGGTGCTCAGAGCAGCCGGAATGGTGGACACCGAGCGGCAGGGCAACAGCGTTGTCTACTCTCTGCGCCACCCCACGCTGATCGATACCATCGACCAACTCCGAGGCATCATGGCCGACGAAGTCACTCGTCGCCATAGCGCCATCGCCCCAAGGTAGGCGTCCCG
>CAYUOD010000003.1:6015-28477 GCA_964446225.1 uncultured Acidimicrobiales bacterium
CCCGCGCTTCACGCTGCGGGCATGTTCCTCATAGCTCGTGTCTCCATCGCCCTACTCGTCACCGTCACGGCAACTTCTACCGCACCGCCGACCGGCCTGGATGCCGATCAGAACGCCCTTGTTACGTGGGCCTACGAAAGATTTGATGACGCCGGTCTTGACCTCGGTGAAGTCACCATTTCGTTCCCCGAGGCGGACGACGCCTGCAGTGGCGCAGATGGTGTGTACAGCCCGCCTACGAACAGCATTCGGATCTGCACGTCGACCAGGGACACGGTCCTGCACGAGTACGCCCATGCCTGGATCGAATCCAACCTCGATGATGGCGACCGCAGAGAGTTCCTGGACTTGCGCGGCCTCGAATCGTGGAACGATCGGGAAGCGTCGTGGTATCGCCGTGGTGCAGAGCAGGCCGCCGAGGTACTGAAATGGGCCCTGTGGGAGAACAACCGTCTTGTGAGGTGGGTGGAGGCGAGCCCGAGCGGGACCCAGACGGCGCGGTATCGTCTGCTCTGGCTCGTCGATAGCAGTCCAGATCGGCTCCTTGCGGCCTACGAGACGCTGACAGGTGGTCTGCCCGCCCGACGCTCGGCAGATGACCCTCGCTTGAGTACGACGGCCGCAGAGTTCAGCCCAGAGGCCAGGCGGTGAGCTGAGCCATGACCGAGAGCGAGAGCGCGAGCGCGAGATTCCTGGTTAACTCACCTATGGCGCAGTTTCGGGTGCTTGGACCTCTAGTGGTGATGTCTGGCGAAGCGCGCCTCGATCTGAGCGGACAGCAGCAGCAACTTGTGCTTGCCCTGCTACTGGCTGAGGCCGGGAAAACCGTCTCGACTGAGATACTCATCGACGAGATTTGGGGTGAGACGCCGCCCGCATCGGCCCGCAAAGCAGTCCAGTCCTACGTCGCGAATCTGCGCACCGCTGTCAACCTTGACGGCGAGATCCTCTTAAGTCGAAACGGTGGCTACGTCATCGATCCGGGACCAGATGCTGTCGACGCGTTCGTGTTCGAGCGTGAGGCAATGCAGGCACGCGGCCAGGTGGACCAGAGTCCAGCGGCCGCGAGTGAACGGCTCCGCAAGGCGCTGAGTCTTTGGCATGGTGACGCGTACGATGGCCTGGCTGGAGGGTCGCCAAGCTTGCAGGCTGAGGCAGCGCGTCTTGAGGAGCTGAGGCTCGCTGCGATCGAGGCTCGCGTGCGTGCTGACCTTGCTTGTGGAGATCCCGGGGCTTTGGTGGCCGAACTCGAGGTGATGGTCAGCCAGTTTCCGCTCCGTGAACGGTTGCGCTCGCTGCTCATGATCGCGCTGTACCGCAGTGGCCGTCAGGCTGATGCGCTTGGCGCGTATCAGGATGCGCGCGTGGTGCTTGCCGAGCAGATTGGCATCGAGCCGTCAGCCGAGTTACAGGACCTTGAGCGGCGGATTCTGGAGCAGGACCCTTCTCTGAGCAGCGTTGACCCTCTCAGTCGCAGAGCTAAGTCGTCTGCTCGTCGGAATCCGTACAAGGGACTGCGCGCATTCGAGGAAGCGGATACTGCTGACTTTTTTGGCCGCCGTGACCTTGTCGATCGTGTGATTCAGCGGCTGCGGCGCCGTGATTCGGGTGCGCGCTTCGTGGCTCTCGCTGGCCCCTCCGGGTCGGGCAAGTCGAGTGTGCTGCGGGCGGGCATTGTGCCGACGTTGCGAGCTGGGAAGCCCGGTGATTCGGGCGAGATCGTAATAGTGAGCATGTATCCGGGCCGCGACCCAATGGCCGCCCTCGTGTCGGCTCTCGGTGTCGAATCGCTCGACTTGCCACTGGACGGTCGGGTAGTGCTGATTGTCGACCAGTTCGAGGAGGCGTTTACTCTTGCACACGAGGGGAGGCGCGGCGCATTTTTTGACGTGCTGGCCGATGCGGTCGGTCGGGCCGACTCCGCAGTGCAAGTCATCATTACGATCCGCGCAGACTTTCTTGACCAGGCCTTACTGCATCCAGGTCTCGCCTCGCTGCTTGATCATGGCCTGGAATTGGTTGCACCCCTCTCAGACCGTGAGGTCACCGCAGCCATAGTCCAACCCGCCAAACAAGTCGGCACGACTATCGAGCCACCGCTTGTGGCTGAAATGGTGCGAGAGGTCGTTGAGCGGCCAGCCACCCTGCCGCTGTTGCAATACGTGCTCACTGACTTGTTCGAGGAGTCGACGGCCGATGTGATTGGGCTTGCCGAGTATCAGGCCTCAGGCAGCATTCTCGGTGCGCTCACGCGGAGGGCTGAAGAGTCGTACATGGCGATGAATGAAGTCGACCAGTACGCGACACGTGAGGTTTATCTGCGGCTCGTTACCATCGGCGATCAGGCCCAGCATCTACGACGACGCGTAACTCGTTCAGAGCTTGCTGAGCTTCCCCTCGAAGAGGCTGCAATAGAACGAGTGCTGAGCCGTTACGGCGACCAGAGGCTGCTGAGTTTTGACCGGAATCCGCTGACGGGCGAGAGCACAGTCGAGGTACCGCACGAGTCCTTGCTTCGAGAATGGCCGCGGCTGCGCGAATGGATCGAGACGAGTCGTGCTCAGATCGTCACGCGCCAGCGTCTCGACAGTGCTGTCAGCGAATGGCTCGGATCAGATCAAGATTCAAGCTACACCGCACGCGGCGCTCTGCTGGGGGAGTACGAGCAACTCGCAACCGACTCGATGGTCGTGCTGACGAGCACCGAGCTGGACTACATCGAGGCCTGTCGGGCTGTTGTGGATGCAGAGCAGAAGACGAAGACCCGGCGTCGACGACTTCTCGTGAGCGTGCTGGCCAGCGCGACTGCGGTATCTCTGTTGCTCGCTGGATTCGCTATCACGCAGAGCCGCCAGGCGGATGACCAGAGGCGCGAGGCTGATGAGCAAAGGCTGCAGGCCGATGTAGAGGCCCGGACTGCTACAGCCCGCGAACTAGCGGCCGCATCGGTTGCCAACCTCGATGCAGACCCGCAACGCAGTCTGCTACTGGCTCTCGCGGCAATTGACACCACCCGGTTGGTCGATGAAAGCGTTCTTCGTGAGGCCGAGGACGCGCTCCATCAAGCTGTCCAAGCTTCGCGCCTGATGTTTACCCTTGAGTCGGGCCCCGGCGCAGCCTTCGTGCCTAACAGTTCCTTGCTGGCAACAACGACCTTCGATGGCTCAGTTCGACTCTGGGACGCGCTCTCGGGTGAAGCTAGCGGAGAGTTCGTTAGTTCTGGGCGTGCTCCCGGCGAGGACCCGGCCGCGCCTTGGCCGCTTGTGGACCTCGCGATCAGCGCAGATGGTTCTCAGATGGTCGCGCCGGGCGCCTTCGGAGGTTCGTTCGAGAGCGGGTACCCGACAACAGTCTGGGGCGCGGATGTGGCGGAACCGCCACGGGTGATCAGGGGGTACGCAGCGAATATCACCTCGACATCTCTCTCCGCTGACGGCTCGCTGCTCGCCATTGGAGGATTTGGCGCCGATGTAACGCTGTGGAACCTGGCCACAGATACCCAGGTCGGCGAGTTCACTCATCTCGAACCGGCTCTCGCAGTCAGTCTGAGTCCCAATGGATCCCAACTCGCCGTCGCATCTGGCTCATCGATCTTCCTGTGGGATGTCGCCACACAGATGCAGGTGGCTGAGCTTCAGGGACATGATGCGACGGTCAGGGGTGTCAACTACTTCCCTGATGGCCAGCGGATCGTCTCAGCCAGCATTGACGGTACGGCGCGGATTTGGGATCTGGCGTCAGGGACGGTGGTCGCGGAGCTTCGCCAGGCATCTGCGGTTCGAGTTGCGGTCACCGATCGGGCGGGGGAACTCGTGGCCACAGGAGCCGACGATGGAAGCGTCAGTCTGTGGGACGCCTCCAGCGGTGTGGAACTTCTGTCGTTCTCCGCTCATGCGACGCCGGTCACCGCGCTCTCGTTCAATGATGGCGGCTCACTTCTGGCCACTAGCACTGGACTCTTTTCGATATTGGCGACTGGCGGAGCAAGCGACAAGGCCAGCGCTGAGACGCGAGTCTGGGACGTAGGCACTGACTTACGACGCCAGCCCCTGACGGTTCCATCTGTCGATCCTTCGGGAATTGAGGCGACATTGGCGCTTGTTCGTGCTACGTCACGGTCCCTGTTTAGGGGTCCTCAGACCAGCCGCGTTGTGGACATTGCGTTGAGCCCCAGCGGTACTCAGATGGCTGTCAGTTCGGTCTCGGGGCAGGTAACGCTCTGGGATACCGCCACTGGGAGCCTCATGGGGACTCTGGTTGGACATGGCCTCCCCGTGACGGGTATTTCGTACGACCCGACGGAAAACCGACTCGCCACGTCGGCTGGTGATGGTGTGAGAATTTGGGACCCAGTCAGTGGACGGTTACTCACAGAGCCCATAACGAATGAGCAGTCGTTGCGTGTCAGGAGCGGCTGGTACACAGACGTTGAGTTCAGTCCGGACGGACAGTCGCTGGCTGTGACGCGGGCAGACTCGACGTTGAGCGTCGTCGATGCGAGCACCGGGGATCTCGTTGGCCTCCGTACCCTGAGTGGCCAGCCTACAGAAGTGGTGTTCAGCCCCGACGGATCCACGATTGCAACGGGTAGTGCTCGCGACGCGGCCCTTGTAGTCGAGGCGGAGGGCGGCGTTTCGTCGCTGTTGCACGATGGGCAGGTGGACAACCTGGCCTTCAGTCCAGATGGAAGGCTGCTCGTGACAGTGAGCGGTGATGGAAAAGCGACTATGTGGCGGTCGGGGGTTGACGGCTCCTCCTGGATGGTGCTCTACACCATCGAATCTGAAGATCTCCCGTTCCGGGCGACCGCGTTCAGTCCTTCGGGCGACAGTTTCGCCACCGGTGGCGATGACGGCGCCATCAGGATCTGGGACGCAGCGGAAGGCTCGTCGCAGCTCGTTCTGCAGGCCCACAATGGCCCGGTGCTTGAACTCGACTACGGCCCCGACGACACCCGTCTGGCCAGCATCAGTAGCGATGGCACGGCGAAGTACAACATCCTCGATCTCGACGAGACGGTCGCGATCGCGGAGTCGAAACTCACGCGCACGTTCACCGAGGCCGAATGTCGTCAGTACCTGCACCAAGCTACGTGTGCGTCAGATTGACGTGAGGCGGGTGGCGGATCGACCTGTGAGATCGTCACCATAGGAGTCTTCCGCGGAAGACACAGCGACCTGCCGCGACACGTAGATCCCGAGTTCATCCACAAACTCTCAGGCGACACCCTCCAAGACCTCAGCTGGATCTCCGCCGGCCGGGATCTCCGCTGCAATTCGGCGGCCTGGGTGAGGTTGGTCTGACATCTTCAGCACTCTGCGTGGGCTGCCAGGGCCGATTTCACGGGTGATTGTGCTAAACAAGGCGGGGTACATAGTCGTGGCCCAGAAGAAGAGGTGCGGGAGACCAATGGTAGATTTCGTGAAGAAAGTCAACAAGAACTGCGCAGCAGACCTAGGTGGTGAGCAGGTACTGGCGGCGACATTTGGCACTCCGCTTGGGAGTCTCGTCAACCAAGTCGGGTTTGGTGCGGTCGGCGGGCTCGTAGGTGCGGCCGCTGGGTCGGCCATGCAGTCGCGTGAACGCAAGGCAGCCGAGAAGACGGACGAAGCCGATGGGGTTGTAAAGGGAGAGCACACTCTCGCGAACAAGATCCCTCCGCTGGCATGCGTGATTGCGCTTACAGAACAGCGCTTGTTGGTATTCAAACATGGATCGGTGTCAGGCAAGCCGAAGGAACTTGTGGCCTCGTTCGATCGTTCGCAGGTATCTGGCTTGGGGGTCGAGATGGGCAAACTCAAGGGCAAGCTCAAGATCCGTTTCTCAGACGACTCTGCCGTGACTCTCGAAGTGCAAAAGGGCTCTAAACCGACCAGCTTGGTGTCTGCTTACGAGGCTTCATAGAACTGGCTTTGTCAGGGGTAGATCTCGGTGCTGGCCTGGTCGAGATGATCGGCAATCGCGGCCGGCCTGGCTCCCGGGCTGGTACGCCCCCCGACGACATCCCTGATGGGTAACCTCATTGCTCTGCGCGCAATCGGGTTAGGCCTCACTCTGACCAGATGAGTTGGATGCGACCGCTTTCGCGGATGACCTGATGGGTGTCGACCTCTTGGTCGGCTGGGCCCCGCACACGGTCGCCGGTCTGGACGTCGAACTGGCTGCCGTGTCTGGGGCAGGTCACGATGCAGCCGTTTACCTCACCGCCTGAGAGCAGCGCTCCTGCGTGCGGACAGATGTCGTTGATAGCAGTGACGCGTCCGTCTACGTGATAGACCGCCACCGGGCCGAAGGGTGTCTCGTCAACCTGGGTCACGAACCCCAGCCGACCGGCAAGGTCAGCTTCCGCGAGAAGTGGGAAGCGTCGTCGCCCGGTTCCCGCGGCGAGGCGAGTGCGCAGTTGCTGCCCGAGTGCTCCGCGGTTCGCGACGAGGTCGCAGCCAGCGCGCTCAGCTTCTATCCAGCGATCGGGTTCGGGCCTGGATACGTGGCCAGCCAGAAACGCATCGGGATGGAGCTCGCGCAGATGCGCGACCTGGTCAATGGCACCGGGCTGTTCCAAGTCGACCACGATCGCAGCCGGCAAAGTCGTGGGACGATCGGTGGGCAGCATCACCTCGAGGCCGGCAGACTTGGCCGCTTTCTTTGCGCCGCGCGCGACAACAGGGTCGCTCGTGAGCAATAGGAGGTGTTGTGAAGTAGACAAAGTTGCTGCCCGGCTACCTCGGTTAGACGAAGAACTGCACGTCGGCGTTTGCCGCCATATCAATGAAGTTGGCTGCGCCGCAGGTCGGCTCAAGGTTGTCGATGAAGTCATCTTCGGTGAGCCCGTAGAGATCCATCGTCATCTGACACGGATGCAGGCGTACGCCGAGGTCGATGGCCATCTCCATAAGTTCGGCCGGACTCGCGACACCATGCTCCTTGGCCAGGCTCTTGATCATCGCGGTGCCAGCACCGCCCATGTGCATCTTGCCGAGGGTGAGATTCTCGGCTCCGCCCTTGTCCATGAAGCTCTCGCCGCGCTGCTTCCAGTTGTCGCCTGTGATTCTCTTGTCGGGCTTTTGCAGCGCGCGTAAGCCCCAGAAGGTGAAGAAGATGTCCACTTCCATGCCTGATGCGGCTCCGGTGGTGGCCAGGATCATCACGGGCCAGACCCGGTCCAGATCTGAACTCCAACAGACGATGACCATGGATTTCGGGTCTTCTTCTGTGTCTTCGGTTAGATCGGTTACTGGCTCTGAATCAACTGCAGTCATGCGAATCCCCCTAGGTCCGACATATTGATCATATTGTCATATGCGCAAGTAATTGCATAGATCTACTTGCATGTTTTAGTCCTCACAGCGAAAACAGTGGATGTCGTTGTCGTTTATGAAGTCCTGGTAGTGGTCGAAAGCAACTGCTGCATCGACCAGTTCACTGATTTCGGCGGGCTTGGTGGGTTCGATGCGAACAAGCCAACCGGCACCGTAGGGGTCACGGTTTGCGACCGCTATATCGGCCGTGAAGGCGGCGTCATTGTTCTCGATGAGGACGCCCGTGAGGGGCGCGGGGAACGGCCCGACCCACTTTGCGCTCTCCACGACCGCCAGCGTACGTCCGCGGGCTATGGTCCTGCCGAGGCCCCGCCAGGTGATCTCCACGAACCGTCCGCACATGGTCTGGCTGACGTCGGTCATGCCGATAACGGCGGTGTCGCCTTCGAGGCGTACCCAGACGTTGCGGTCTACGTCGTATAAAAGATCGTCAGGGATCGCGCATCCGCGCCAGGTCTGCACCTGCTCATCCCTCGCTGCAGTCGATGCCCTCAGCTTCGAGAAATGCCTCGTACTTGGCAATGCCGTCGGCGCCGGTGACGAGGTCTGCTGAGTCCGTATCCCAGTCGTCGGGTCGTAGCCGTGAGACCCAGCCCTGCCCGTACGGGTCGTCGTTCATGAGTCCAGGGGATGCCACAACAGCCGCGTTGACCTCGACTACCTCGCCGGCGATGGGGCAGGGGACAGGCCCTACCCACTTGCTGCTCTCGACGGTAGCGACGCTGCGATTCTTCTTGATCTTCTTGCCGGCTGCTTTGGCCGTAACTGACAAGAAGTTGCCAGCAAGGTGCTGAGCAACGTCAGTCATACCCACCGTCACGGTCTCGCCGTCGTAGCGCATCCATACGTGCTTCTCGACGAAGTAGTAGAGATCCTCGGGGATATTGCAGTCTCGAACTTGGGTCATTCGGTCCTCCTTGGTCGCAATCCCGGTTCGGGGACATCGATTTCGGTCTGTTCGTGCTCGGCGATCAGGTGATTGATGAGCATGTCAAAAGCCACGAGTCGGATCTCGCTGGCGAACTCATCCAGGAACCCGGCATCGCGCAGTCGAGGTTTGATCGGCTGCTCGTAGGTAGCACCGCAGGTGGGACAGCTGATGCCGTAGACCTGCTCGCCGGTGCGCTGCTCAACCGAGACCATCTCCTGGTGATCCTCACCAAGATGGGCATGGAGCTCGCGGGCTGTTCCGTCATAGGTACACCAAGGGCAATTCATGTCTGTGCCTGTTGGACAACGGTCTCCGCCGCGTCTGCGGCTGTCTCGATGAACTCCACAAGTCCTTGGCCCGCCGGGGTGAGGCCGGTCCGGTCGTGTTCCAGCGCTCGCGCAACCAGGCCTGACTGGATCAGGTCGTTGACGCGCTCCCAGACCGCAGCATGCCCAAGGTCGATACGCGTGCAGAGCTCCCGAAAGGCGAGGTCCTCGTCAGTCAGTGTGAGCATGATGCGGTAATTGGTGGCGTCCGCGCTGGCCCTCAGTGCACGGAGTACGAACTCGCGCGCTACCGACTCGGCGTCGGCCTCAACGTCGGGCGGCGGATCATTGAGACCTACGACGAACGTGGCCTGGCGATCTATTGCTGTTTGGACGTCAACGATGCGAGAGCCGACGGCCTTCCCCAGGACTTCCCAAGTGGCCATCAGGACTCAGCCTCGACCAACACGGGGGAGACAGCCTCCGCTACCAGCTGGATCACGTCGAGCACCTCGATATGGCTGTCGTGTCCAGTGGTCTTGGCAGCATCGGTGTACATCGTGAAGTCTTTGGGGCAGGCGACAACGAAGACGCCGATGTCGAGCTCAGCGGCTTCCTGCATACGATTCTCGCTGGGGCGCTCGGTGAGGCCCGAGTCGTCCATCCAGATCCGTCCTCCGCCTGCCCCGCAACAGAAGCTGTTCTCCCGGTTGCGCGGCATCTCGATGAGCTCGCAGCCAAGGGCAGCCAGCAGTCGGCGGGGGGCGTCGGTGAGCTTGTTGTAGCGGGCGAGGTAGCAGGGATCGTGATAGGTCACCTTTCGCGCCAGAGGGCGGACAGTGATCTCGCCCGACTCCATAAGCTCTGCGAGCAGCTCGGTGTAGTGGAGCACCGGCTTCTCCAGGCCGAACTTCGGGTACTCATTGCGCAGGGTATTTAGGGTATGCGGATCTGTGGTGACGATCACGTCAAACTCGGCGCCCGCCAGTGCCTCGAGGTTCTGCTCGACGAGCATTTCGAACAGTCCTTCTTCTCCTACTCGTCTTACGTCGTTGCCTGCATTCTTCTCGCCCTCGTAGAGGATGCCGAAGTCGACGCCAGCGTTGTGCAGCGTGGTTGCGAAGCTCCGCGAAAGGTCTTGCAGCCGGTCGTCGAAGGAAGCGAAGTCGCCCACAAACCAGAGGTAGCGGACCGGTTCTTTGCGTGCGTCTTTGATCTTGAAGTCGAGGCCCTTGGTCCAGCGGGCGCGCTGTCGGGCTGACTTGCCGAACGAGTTGCCTTTCTGGGCGATGTTCTGCAGAGCGCTCTGCAGCGACGGTTCCATGTCACCGTCTTCTACGAGGCTGCGGCGCATCTCGACAATCGTGGGGACATGCTCGATCCCAACAGGACAGACCTCTACGCAAGCCATGCAGGTCGTGCAGGCCCATAGCGTTTCCGCGCTGATGACCGAACCCGCTACGGAACCCTCGGTCGCTAGAGGACCGGTAGCTTCTGGCCGTTGTTCGTTGTCCCAGATCGTGGGGGTGTCGCCGCCCTTCGCGGCCCATTGCCTGAGGTCCAGAATGAGATCCCGCGGAGACAAGGGGGCTCCAGCGGCGTGGGCAGGACACGCAATATGACACAGGCCGCACTTTGTGCACGAGTCGAAGTCGAGCAGTTCCTTCCAGGTGAAGTCAGCCATCACGCGGTAGCCGAGATGATCTGCGCCGGACACCGGGGCAGGCAGAGAACGCGTTGACTCAGGATCATGAGACGCCAGGTTGGCTGCATCCGTGAACATGTGCATCGCCTTGGAGAAGGGAATGTAGGCGACGAAGAAGAAGGCCAGCAGAGAGTGGATCCACCAGAAGACGGCGCGAATCGTGTCGCTGCTCTCAGCGGAGAATCCGATAGCTCTGATCACCCTTGCGGCAAACCAGCCCACCGGCGACCAGACCTCGAATGAGGGAAACTCGCTGGCGCGAATGCGGAAACCCTCATGCAGGAACCCGGTGATGAAGATGAGCACGAGAAGGCCGAGAAAGAGCCGGTCACCTCGTTCGAACTGTTTCCTGGAGTAGCCGCCCTCGGGGTCCTCGGCCCGCGTGTAATTGAGCTGGGGAGGGCGCAACATTCCTCTGCGTGCGCCCATGTAAAACAGCGCCAACAGCGCGGCGAAACCCATGGTGTCGAGCACGAACGAGTAGCCCATGTAGAAGACGCCGTTGAAGAAGCTGCGCTCTTCACCAATCGCATTGGTGCCGAGACGGACGATGTCTTCGTCGATCGTCAGAATCACCGTGCCGATAAAGAGTGTGATGAAGCCCCAGAAGATGAGGAAGTGGGCGATTCGAGTCGCTGGATCGCGCTTCGCGATCGTGGAGTTAGCTGCGATCGTGCCCACCGCACTCCAGCGCTCGCCCGTCGGACTTTCAACGACGCTGTCGCTTGTGGATGCAGTGGCCTCCAGCGCGGGCGCAGCAGTCTCTGCTGAAGGCCCTTCTGGCTGCTCGTCCGTCGGGGTGACCTCGTCCGCTGGACGCACGCTGCGCAGACGGGCGACCGGACGTCCTTGCCCGTACTTCTTGTATCGCTTCCACATTCCCCACATGAACACGCCAATGGAGACGAACGCCAGCACATAGAAGATGGTCTTGCCGAGAACGTTGACGTCCTCGAAGACCTCCCGTGTCTCGTCTTCAGCGGTGAGGAAGAGTGCGAGCATTACTCGACGAGTTCAGTGAGAGCCGGAAGGAGATCGAACAGATCCACGGTCGTGCCGTAGTGGGCCACATCGAATATCGGTGCCTGCTCGTCGGTGTTGCACGCAATGATCAGGGCCGAGTCGCGCATTCCTTCGAGGTGCTCTGGTGCACCGGAGATGCCGAAGGTGAGATAGGCCCTGGGCTTTACCTTCTGGCCCGATTTTCCGACCTGCCTGCTCTTGGGGAGCCAACCCGCGTCGGTGACCGGCCTGCTCGCGGCAACTGGCGCGTCGATGGCGTCGGCGAACTCCTGAATGAGTTCGATGTCGTCCTCGCCGCCAATGCCGCGGCCCACGGCCACGAGCACGTCTGCGGCGGTGATGTCGACGTCGCCCGCTTCCGGTTCTCTGAGCGCCTGGAACGCCGTCTTCAGAGTCGAGAGATCAGGCGCGGTGACCGCTTCGATACTGGGGCTGCCCGCGCCTCGCCCAGCATCGGCGGAGAATGCTCCAGCGGTCACCGCACAGATGGCAGGACTCGATGTGAGTCCTACCTCGGCCATTATCTTGCCACCATATATCTGTGCCGTGGCAATAACTTCGTCTCCTTCGAGTTCGATGCCGACAACGTAGGCGGCCAACGGCGCATCGCAGAGTGCGGACAGCGCGGCGCCGAGGTCAAGTCCCTGGGTGCCTGAGGCAATGAGTACGAGGCGCGGTGCTTTGTGATTGATGATCTGGGCGAGCACCTTCTCGTGGGACTCAGATGTGTAGTTGGCGAGTGCCGGGTCATCCACGGTGAGGACCTGATTCGCCAGACCGAGTTCCTGCGCTAGCTGTGGCGCGCCCAACAGAACAGCGATGACCTGCCCCCCGCAAGACTCTGCGAGCTCGGCTGCCTTACCAAGAAGTTCGAAGGTCGCGTCGGTGAGGCTGCCGTTCGCGTGTTCGGTGACGACCAAAATATCGTGAGACATAGCGTCCTTTCAGCTCGTTACGAGGCCGCGTTCGCGGAGGAGTTCGATGATGCGTCCAGCGACGTCTTCGTCGCTTCCGGTGAGCATTTCTGCGTGATCTGTCTGTTCAGGTGGATACATTCGTCTGACGGTTAGTCCAGAACCGGGTTCTGGAGTATCGATCTTTTCTTCTACAAGTCCGCCGGCCTGCTGGGCCTGACGGATCTTTGAGATGGGCGCGTAACGGGGTTCGGCTCGTGCCGTTTGAACTCCGATCACCACGGGAAGCTGCACGTTCAGCTCGGCGACTGCCCCGCCAGCGAACTCCTGCTGAACGCGAGCCGTGCCGTCTGTGACTTCGACGCCGGTGACGACAGAGAGATGGGGGAGTCCGACGAGGGCCCCGAGCATTGGTGCCAGTTGACCATCGAGATCGTCGGCTGCCTGCACGCCGGTGAGAATCAGGTCGTAGTCCTGTCCCTGGAGCCAGCTGGCCAGGATCCGGGCACGGGTGCGAGTGTCCACCCTCGCTTCGCTGGCGTCGGCTCCGATGAGCTTCACTGCCCTGTCTGCGCCCTTCGCGATCGCGGTATAGAGCGCTTGGTCGATGTCGTCGTCGTCGAATGCGATCACGTCCACCTCGGCGCCTGCTTCGTCCTTGATCAGCAGTGCTTCCTCAATGGCGTGATTGTCGAACTCATTCAACAGGAAGGTCATGAATTCGCGATCGATGTCTGTGCCTTCATCGCCGATCTCAAACTCCTCGACAAGGTCGGGAACCTGCTTCAGGAATACTGCAATGCGCATCTCTCAGATCTCTTTCGTGTAGAGGTCACCGAGCGCCAGCTCGGACCGAATGTCGTGTAAGTCTTTATCTGATGGTTGGAAGGGATAGTCCCGAATCGGTTCAGATGGTCGGTACGAGCCGTAGGGCCGGGTGCAACCTGGCTCACCCTTCTCGCCTGGGCAGCCATCAGTCATGAAGGCTGTGCCTTCGTCGACCGTGCTTGCGACGACGGCGAAATCCTGGTCTTCGACTCCCCGAATTGAGGTGAGGCCCCCGGCGTCGTCGAAGCCGAAGTGTTGCCAGCCGAAGCCTTCGGTTTCCACCAGATGTTTCACGAGCTGGATTCTGCGCCAGCGGGAGATCGCCGACTTCGTCTGCTCGGCGAGACGGGAGTCGGGCTCAGGGTTGAAACAGAACAAATAGGAGAAGATCTGTTTGTCTCGCAGCTGCACGAACGTGTCGACAAGGTCGTGGTCGGTCTCACCCAGGCCTACGAGGGTGTGACAGTTCACTTTCCACGGCCCGTAGATATCCCGGGCGTCGTGAACAACCTCCCAGTACTTCTCCCAACTGAGTCCTCCGCCCGAGGGCACGTCGGTGCGGTGCCGGCGGAAGAGTTCTTCGGTGACTGCGTCAAGGCCGATGCCGATCATGTCGGTGCCGAGATCCTTGAACGTTTGCAGTCGTTCCCGGTTGAGCGTCGGCGGTGCAACGAGGATGGACAGCGGAGCCCGGACCTTGGCATGAATACGAGCAGTGATCTCACAGGTGTCGGCATAGGCCCGGCCGTGGGTGACCATCGAGATACACAGGCGTGTGAGCTTGTCCTCGTACTTGGCCATACGGTCGACGAGCTCGTCAGTATTGACGAGCGGCCATTCCACTCTGATGAATGACTTGTCCTCGTAGGCGCCCGGTCGTGTTCTCGCGAGACCACAGTATGAGCAGTCAGAACGGCAGCCGCTTTCGTAGTTCAGCAGCAGGTTGATGCCGCCAAAGTCGAAGGTCCTGTTGAAGCGCCCCGAGCGGAACCTGAGAGCGATGGCACTGGCGGTTGATATGCGCACCCAGTCAGGGCTGGCCTGCGCTGGCTGCGGTTTTGCGCTGGCGACAGCGATTCTCTTTTCGCTGTTCAGGGTGATGTCGGTCATTGCGCGGGTTCTCCGCCTTCTGGGAAGTAGCACGATCCTTCGATGTCTGGGGCAGCGACGGTTCTTTCTGCGACCTGCTCCGCCGCCTCCAGCACGGTGGCGACGACCTCCTCGATGGGGACCCCGAGGCCGGAGTCGGCGCCGCAGGTGTCCTGGGCCACCCGCATGAGTGGCTCGCGATCGGCCCGTGTCCATTTCAATGATGCTTCGAATGCTGCGAGAGGCGCTGGCAGCACGTTGAAGTCGCCGGTGAACAGAGCACTCTTGATCGTGTCTCCGTTCATCGAGAGATACAGCCGCACACGGCCAGCGGGTGTTCTCAGTACTGCGCTGCCTGTGGTGTCCGAGCGCGGGCTGCGTTGCAGTTTCCAGTCCTCAGTGGAGAACTTGGTTTCGACGAGTCGTTCGGCCCGCTGCGCCTCGGCGTCAGTGAGCTTGGATTCTTCGAGTCCGATGCCCAGTTCGTCGCAGAATCCGAGGGCGATGACATCTCGCAGTGTCGTCCCGTTCCATTCCTCGCCCGTTTCGCGCGACACGGTTGTGACCCGTTCGGCCACTGCCGCGACTCCGGCTGCGCCCAGCTTTGACGCCGGCGTGTCCAGAACCTCGAGCATGAATGCGATATCCAGATCGGCGATCACGCTCGAATGAAAGAGCAGTCCGCCTTGCCCGTCGAGGTAGAGACCAAGGCCCGCGATCTTGCGTCCGTCCACCTTAAGGTCGTTCTTACCGGCGAACTTGGCATCTATGCCGAGCTTTGCGAGCCCCGTGACGATGCCAGCGGAGAAGCGCTCCAACAGCAGCTTCGGGTGTTCGGAGACTGGCGCGTTCGTGAGTACCGCGATGCCGAGCTGACCGCCGCCCATGACAATCGCGCCGCCGCCAGTTGGACGACGGTTGTATTCGGTGCCGGTTCTCTCGCACGCTGCGATGTTGATTTCGGCGCTGAGGTTCTGGTAGCGGCCGCACAGAGCGCTGTGGTCCTTGTAGGTGTACAGACGCAGGGTCGGCGGCGTCTCGGCGAGACCACGGGCATAGTTGCTCATGAGCGACTCGTCGATGGCGAGACCTTCAGCTCCTCCGACTTCATCCTGAGTGAGAAATCTCCAGTGGCTCATCGCATCGTCTTCTTTCGTGTCAACAGACTCATCACAGTGCCACCGAAACCTCACTGAAAATCTGGTCGCCAGCACCTACCCAGGTCAGCGAACAGCAGTACTCATACAGGTTGGCTTCGATGCCCTGCTTTTTGGCGTAGGCGATTGCGCCACTGGCCGGATAGGCAATGCCATTGAGGCCGTGGTCGATCGCCGCATGATCCAGGTCGACCTTGAGCGCTCCCATTGGTCGACCGCAGCCAAGATTGATCGACGTTGTTGGCAGCGCCGCTCGCGAGGCAGCGAAGAACTCCACGACTTCAGCAAAGGGTGGCGGCGGTATGTGTTCCATGGGAGTGCCGACTAGCGGAACCAGTATCACGATGATCAGCGTAGACACCGGGTATCTGGCGATCATCTCCAGGGCCGTGTACTCCCCGAGGAATTCGCCGTAGTGCATGCCCAGCACGATGTGAGGAATAATGCGCAGTTCGTTGTTCGCGAGCACCTCCAGCGAGCGCTCAAAGTCAGCTGTGGTGAGATCGAGGTGATAGACGTCTTTGATGGTCTCGTCAGCTCCAATGATGTCGAGCATGACGGCGTCCACACCGGCATCAGCGAGCCCTTTGGCTATGTCGGGGCTGACGACGCCGGAGTGCACGACAACTTTCATGCCCAGTTCGTCGCGGATACGGCCCATCGACTTGAGGTGCCGCTGAAGTGGGACGCCACCGGTGCGCGTCGAGCCACCCGAGACCAGGAGTCCTTCGGTGCCGCCCGCCTGGAGGACTTTGGCACGTTCGAAGAGGTCAACTCCGCCGGCGACTGAGATCATGCCCTTGAGCACCTTTGACTGGCAATGATCGCACTGCAATGCGCAGGAGTCGCCAGTGACGGACACGGGGAGGAACTGGCGCGGGTTCTTGGGCTGCCACTCCTCGGTTTGCCAGCGCTTGAGGCCAGGAGCGAAGAAGTCCATGTGATCGCCGAAGTTCTCGCGCCTGATCTCGAAGCCGGCAGTTTGCTGCGTGGGAAGGGTGGTCATTCGGCCAGCACCCCGTCTCTGCGGTACTCGCTCACTTTGGCTTCGAACTCGGCGACGACCGCCTCTGCACCCTGAGTGAGTTGCTTGAGGTCGCCGGTCAGCGAAGACGGCCGGAGTTCGATCATCCACCCCTCACCGTAGGGGTCCTTCTCGACGAGCGACGGATTCTCCATGGCCGCGGAGTTCACGGCCAGCACGGTGCCCGAGAGGGGCGAGACCAGTGGCCCCACGAACTTTTCGGCTTCAAGGCTGCCGATCGCTGCGCCTTGGCACAGGATGGATCCTGGTTCGCCGAACTGCAGTTGCGCGAGTGTTCCCGCGGTCTCTATGCCGAGCGGGTCCATACCGATCCTCACGCGATCAGGAGCGCAGACGTCGACCCACATGTGAGTGGACAGGTCGTAGGCAAGATCCAGCCTTACCTCGAACCCGGCGATTGTCCTGCTCGTCATTCAGTTCTCCTTTTCACAGCCGCGTTGGCTCCGCGAGGGTCAGCAACTTTGAAGTACGGCGCCCGGCCGGCCCGGAAGTCTCCAGTACCTTGGCGGCCTCGGCGAGGTCCAGGCCGACGATCGACTCGGCCAGCGATGTCGCTTGGCCGTTGAGTTCGGGGTCGGAGATCTCGGCACGAACTATGCGCGTGCTGTTGACCCCGAGCGTGAGCTGGGTGTCATCGTCTGCGGCCGAGAATACGAAGATTCCCGCACGAACTTTCACCTGCCACGCAGCCGGTTGTGGGCGAGGTGGGCCCGCAATCCACTCTGGGTCTTCGAACTTGGTATCCAGTTCGGCCAAGTGAACCTTCTCGGTTGTGGTGAGTTCCCCGCGCTCGGGCGCTAGGCCGAGCGCATCGCCGTAGCTCGCCACCGCAGCGCTCATGAATGCGTCTGAGTCCGTGGGCGTGGCCGCGACATAACGCTCCATGAGGCGCGTCAGCTCTGCTCGGGCCCCGGCACTCGGCGTACTCACAATTGCTGTGGCAGCGCCATGGTCGAAGGTTTCAATGAGGTTGCCGACCACGATCGCGGCATCGCCGATCTGCCCGGCTCCGTAGCCACAGATCTTGCGGTCGCCCACCACGATCTCGAGTCGTTCGTCAACATGGGCATCAATGCCGCAGGTCTGGAATGCCTTAACCGCTGGCTCAAGTAGCCAACGAATTGCCTTGGGGCGGGACGCTGGCACGGATTCCATGGGCAGAGTGATCTGGAAGAACAGTTGACCCGAGTCCAGATAGACCGGACCCCCACCGACCATGCGTCGATAGATGGGCAGGCCCCGTTCCTGGCAGGCGTCCACATCGACTTCACTGAGGCGTCGATGGAATCCGATGCAGACGTAGGGACTGGCGGGACGTACAAACGAGAGCGTGGGGGGAGCACCCTCAGAGACACCATGCGCGATTGCATGCCAAACAGTCTGGGATCGAAGCGGCGAAGTGGTACCGAAGTCGATGGTCCGCAGTGTCTCAGCTGACATCTGGGGTCATCGCCTGGTCCATCAACTCCACGATGTCCATGACAAGTAGCTGCGGATTGCCGGTCGACTTGGCCGCGTCCTCAAAGCGCGAGACCTCATATGGACAGCAGACCGCGAGCACGTCGGCCCCGGTGAGCACGGCCTCGCGCACTCTGCGCTCTGAGAGGCGTTCTGTTGTGTGCTTGTCGGTGAGGCTGTCAATCCACATACCGCCACCGCCACCGCCGCAGCAGTAGCCATTCTCTTTGCAGCGCATCATCTCGGTCAGACGCACACCTGGGATTGCCTCGAGCAGCCGGCGGGGTGCGTCGTATTCGCCGTTGTGGCGACCCAGGTAGCAGGGATCGTGAAATGTCACCGCGTAGTCGAGTTCGCGCGCCCAGGTGATCTTGTCGAGCATGGGACTCAGGAGCTGGGTGTAATGCAGCACGTCATAGTTGTGGCCGTACTTCGGGTATTCATTGAGAAGCGCGTTATAGCCGTGTGGGTCAGGAGTCACGATGCGTTGGAAGTCGTACTTGCTGAGTGTCGCACTGACGTCTTCAACCAGAGACTCGAACAGTCCCTTTTCACCGGCCAGACGTTGAGAATCACCGACTGTCTTCTCTTCGGGACCGAGGATCGCCCAGTCCACGCCCAGGTGCTCAATGATGCGCACGAAGGCCCGGGCAGCCTCTTGGCCGCGAGGGTGGTAGCTCCAGTAGTCCTCGACGTAGAAGAGCACATCGACGGGTGCTGGGTCTTTGGCCAGCACTCTGACATCCATGCCTTTGGCCCATGCGTGGCGTCGTTTTGCGTTCTGTCCGAGAGCATTGCCGTACCGGAAAGTCTTCTCGAACACGTCCTGCAACTCAGCAGGCACGTTGCCAATGTTGACTGCTGTTTCGCGCACGGCGGGCATGATCTTGACCATGTCCACCTCTTTGGGGCAGACGCGCAGGCAGTTCATGCAGGTTGTGCAGAGCCACACATCGTCAGTCTCGGCGAGCTTGATGTTCTGTTGCACCATCTGGTGGATGCGCATAGGGCCGTAGTTGCCGACAAGGTCCACTGGACACACCGGGATGCATTGTCCGCAGCGGTAGCACCACTCAAGCGACTCGCCTCCGTCGAGTGCCGAGATCTCTTCGAAACCCTTTGTGCTGTAGTCGAAGATGACCCGCTGCTCGAACATGCGGTTCCAGTGACCGCTGAGTTCCCAGGGGCGACCCGAGATCGTCGAGTTGACGGTGACTGACTCAAACTCGTGAGCAACCGGTTCCTGCTTTTTTCCGCCGACTGGCACGCTCAGTCCTCCATTCGGTGCACGCCGAGTAGGCGTCGAACCAACTCGGGTTGTTGTGGAACTATTCGATTGAATTCCTGGGTCATTCGCAGACGCAGCACTGTGTACATGTAGACCGCGTAGACGCACGCCAGGAAGATGTCGACGTTGAAGGGGCCGTCGTCGAATGCGGCGAACTTGGCTGACCTGCCGGTCTCGCTGACGAATGCAATCGCCTGCCCGACCTTCATGTAGGTGATGCCAGATGATTCGTCCTCGAAATCGAACTCGTCATCGGTGACCAGAGCCAGTGACCCGGTTTCGGTCTTCGAGTCCCACATCCAGCGGGTCCATAGCCAGTACTGATCGGGGTAGGTGAAGTGCAGAAGTTCTGACGGCAGCTCGAAGCAAGCTGCGGGGAAGTCGGTGAGGAAGAACTGAAATCGCTCGAAGCGGGTGGGCAGGTCGTCACTGCCTCGCAGCAGATCTTCCACCGCCTGGGAGAACTCGATGACTCCCAGCTCGTCGAGAATCGTGTCGGCCCTTTTTCGTGCGGAGAACGTAGCGCGAAGGACGCGACGAAGATCACCACGGCTGGGACTAGCAAGTCGCTCGGCGCTCAGGAGTTCGCCGAACGAGGTCGATTTTGCGCGGAGCTCGAGCGCGATTTCGCTGAGGATCTCAGGCGAGACCTTCTCCAGCGTCTCGCGCATGAACTCCTCGGCGGTTTCGACGTCGACGATTTGACCCTGCACAGCGAACGCTCCGACTCAGCCTGCGACTGTCCGCAGACGGAGGCTGGTGATTGCTTTCACCGCTGACGCAGCGCCTGAACTGGCGCAGTCCTCAAGGTCTGCCGGGCCTAGGGCGGCACCACACACGAACACTCCCTGCACGCTGGTTGTCACGGTGTCCATCGGGGCCTTCACTGAGTCGATGAATCCGAACTTGTTCTGTTGGACCCCGAAGAGTTGGGCCAAGGTGCGGGTACCGGCGGAAGGCTCCATGCCGACCGACAGCACGACGATGTCCATGGGCACTTCCATCGGACGGCCCATGGTGGTGTCCTCACCGCGCACCAGCAGTCTGTCTCCCTTGGCGAGCACCTCCGTAACGATGCCCTTGATGTACTGCACCCGGTGTTGCTCTTGGGCTGGCCAGTAGATGTCGTTCTCCCAGTAGCCGTACATGCGCATGTCGATATAGAAGATGAACACCTCGCAATCGGGCAGGAGCTTGCGTACCTCTATGGCTTCCTTGGAGGCCACTCCGCAGCAGACCTTTGAGCAGTACTCATTGCCGATCTGGCGGTCGCGGCTGCCCACGCACTGCACGAAACAGAGCCTCGTGGGAGTCTCTCCATTGGATGGGCGAACGACGTTCTCGGTCTTGAGCATCGCCTCAAGGTCTTGCAACGCTATGACGTCTGGGTACTCGTAGTAGCCGTACATCTGCGTCTCGCCACCGGGGTCGAAATGCTGGAATCCGGTGGCGAGGATCACCGCACCGCAGTCGATCACAGCGCTGCCGTCCGGCCCCTCGACGGTGATGGACCAGTCGCCCAGCCCACCTTCAACCGAACGCACCTCGGTGCTCATTCGTACTTCCACGAGGTCGCTCGCCGTGGCTCTGGCGATGAGTCGGCCCATGGCCTCTTCGGCGTTTTCAAAGTGGGGTGTGAGAGCGGCATAGTTTGCCGCGATCGGCATGCCCCCGAGAAAGTCGCGTTGCTCTATGAGCACAACGCGATTACCGAGATCTGCTGCTGAGGCCACTGCCTCGAGACCCGCTGGGCCTCCGCCCACAACTACAATCGTTTCACTTTTCAAGGATCTGCCCCCCGGCTGATTAGTTGGGATTGGTAGCTAAACTCCGACGTCTTCCCAGGTCATGAACTCTTGATCGCCACGCTTCAGTCTGGCGAGATCTTCCTCGAACTCGGCCCACGCTGCTTCCCAGTCGATGCCCATTTTCTCGAGCAACGGCCGGTAATCGGTTGAGTGCCAATGCAACTGGCAGACCTTGTAGGGATGAGCCCCCATTGCCAGTGCCGCGAACTGAGCTTCTGACATCACGGGCACGCCTACGTTCACGTCGTGGGCTTGTGCGGCGAACTGGCTCTTGTCGAGTGTGGTGACGCAGCCGGTGTCATGGGTGAGGACGACGTCTGGATCCGCTTCCTCTTTCATGACCTGAATTTTTCGCAGGGTTGCGAAGGAGCGGGTGAAATCTCTTTGCACCAGGATGTGCCGGAAGCCGAATCCGCAACAGTCGAACCAGGTCGAGTACTCGCGCACTTCGGCCCCAAGTTTCTGGACCAGACCAGTGACAATTGCGGTGCGCTGACCCCCGTAGACGTCGGGGTCGTAGATTGCGTCGCCCTCAACCAGCTTGTAGTAGTGGCACGCCGGATGGACAGTGACCGCGATGTTGGAAAAATCGAGCACCTGCTTCTCGGCGATGCGGTCTTTCATCGCGTAGAACCACTCGGAATAGTGCACGATCTCCTCGGGCATGACGAGTTCTTTGCCGAGTTTTCCGAGCACCTCTCGAACCTGTTTGCGGAGGTCTGCGTGGCGGATGAGTTCCTCCCGGACCTCCTTGTAGTGGCCATAAGAGGTGCCGCAGTGGATCAGCGGGTAGTACCCTGACTCTTTTGCCGCGGCGAAGTTCCGCATTGCCACCGCGGCCTGAGCTGCGGAGTTGGAGGTGGCACTGGCGTAGTAGTTCCAGGCAGTGCACGAGGTCTGATCGCGGGGATCGACGTAGTCCAGGCCAAGCTTGCGCATTGTCCAGAAGATCGAGGTGGAGTAGCCGGGGATATGTCCGCACTGCCCACATGACTTGTGGTGCCAGAGGTTCGCGATGGGGATCTTCTTGGGCCGGTCGTACTTCGTGTTCTCCTCGATGAAGGGTTCCGGGACGCGGTCAACGATCCACTCGCCCTGCTCTTCAAGGCGGAACAACTCGTCGTGGAAGTCCTCAGGAGTGTGATGTTCATCACGCTTATAGGTTTGCTTTTTGGTGATGAGTGCTTGTACCGGGATACTCATATCTCGATTCCTGCTTCCTCGAGTCGTTCTTCCATCACTTCTTCGAGAATCATGTGCAGACCCTCGTCAACTTTGCGGATCATGTCGAGAGCGCCGGTCTCGAACCAGATGAGATAAAGCTCGATCAGCGTGCTCTCCGCGACTTCCCAACTCGTCGACGTGGTGTGCATCGTCTCTGGGGGAAGTGCCCGGCGCCAGAGATCCAGGTTGTCTGAGACATCCTTGACCTCAGGACCCCAGTCGGGGAATGCGTCCGGCTGCAGCATGTCCGGTGAGACCTGTGTACCGGTGGACATGATCTTGTAGATAATGCGGGAGTAGCCCTCAAGGGCGCCGCGTGCAGATCCGAGCCCGTTGTTGACTGCCACCTCGCGCAGGATCGTGATGATGCCCCCGGGGTTGTTACCTCTGGGGCAGCGCACGCAGGA
>CAYUOD010000003.1:28577-30711 GCA_964446225.1 uncultured Acidimicrobiales bacterium
ACCTGAGGTGCCTTGTACAGGACGGTGTCGATGTCAGTCATCGCAGAATCACGATTGAGCACTCCCCTATATGCTTGTTCGCTAATATGATCATATATAGGCGTTGCTGGTCAAGGGCTGTATTTTCAAGAGCGACCTAGCCACGACTTGCTCTGGTGCAATTGCAGGGCAGGGACACAGACGCATGCTCACGTTCGTGAGGAGACAGACATGGCCGATGGTAGGAGTCGCACGGCAGTAGTTGTGGCTCTCGTCGTAGGACTTGGCCTTGTGGCAGCGCCGTTCATGTTTCAGATGTTCAGCCGTGCCCCGCTCGGGGCCGAGATGATCGACAGCTTCCGGCCCTACATGGAGCCTGAACTCATCGTCTCGTTTCAGGGGCACCTGACGAAGATTGAAGCTGCCAACAGTGAGGCGGCCGAGCAGTTGAAGCCGTCGATACTCTCCTCGGGCTACACCGATGACGCCGGTTATGACAGCGAGTTTGTGAGTGTGGTCGGTCTCGACGATGCCTGGCTGGTCATCAGTGATGACATGGGTGACCTGCTCGATCGCATGGAGAACAACATAGGCAACTATGAAGCTGTCGACGCGCTTCCAAGTTTTGACTTGTTTCCCTGGTTCTTTGTTCTTCCCGGCCTCATTATCGCTGGACTGGCGGGCTGGGCGTTGCTCACCATTCGGCGAACTGGCGCTCCCCGGCGCAGGCAACTCCTGGCGATCACCGCTATGGGTGTGGCAGTCGTTCTTGCCCCCGCAATCTTTCAGATGTTCACCAGGGCGCCCAAGGGTGGCGACATGATCAACGACTTTCGTCCCATGATGACCCGGGACCGGGTGTTGGCAGTCCAGAACTACTTCATCGTCATTGGTGGCGCCGAGGGCCAGCTGCGAATAGCTGCGCTGCCACTGGACGCGGAGCTGCGGGGCATCTCCGAGGATCAACTCGTTGAGGAGTACCCGGCGATCACCGAACTCTCAGAGGCGTGGCCAGGGATACTCACCGACTTTGCTCCGATGATCGCAACGATGAGTGACAACGTCGAGAACTTTGAGGCCGTCGATGCGCTTCCGCCGTTTTCCCTGTTTCCATGGTTCTTTGTTGTGCCGGGGCTGCTCGTAGCGGGAGCTGGTGTTGTGGCACTTCGTCGTAGTGGTGGCCTGGCGACCGACGAAAGTTCCCAGTGACGATGTGAAATCGAGCCAGATTGGCATCAGTATCAGGAGGTAAGTACGTGACTACGCTCTCAACTCACAGGACACTTCACCGTGTCCGAGGTCCCCGCTTGTGGTTGGTGTTTGTGGCGATTGCGCTGCTCGCTGGCGCGTGCAGTAGTGACTCCGATGATGATGCTGATGCGGGGAGTGGTGCTGTGACTACCGCGGCGACTAAGGACTCACCAGCGACGACCTCGGACTCTCCAGCCACCACAGAAGCAGCGTCACCGTTCGAAGGCGAACTCGTTGGGACTTTCACTATTGAGTCCGCAGCTTGTGCGGGTCCAGAGGTCGATGGCTCCTACTTCAGGATGATTCAGCCTCGAGGTGATCTGGTCGAGGGGCCATTTGTACCCAATGCCGACTCTATGTGTGAGGACACCACATACACACCCATGGCACCAGGCAGTGATGGGGGATTCATAACCGGCGTGTATCAGGAGGCGCCTGACCCAGCGTTCGATGCATCAGGCAATGGCCTACCGGACCTGATCGTCGAGCCAGTCCCATTTTTTGCCGTGGCGTTCGCGATTGCGACAGACGATGAGGGGACAGTTCCTGAGATATCTGCGAGCAACGGCGTGTTGAGCGGCAATCTCTCCTCATGGACCGCCTACTACGGAAACCTTGTGTTTCTCCAGGGTGCGCCGTTGCCTGACGGGTCGTTGCCCGGACTTACGTCTGAGGTGACGGGCACCATCGACGTCGAGACGGGCGAGTACGTGCTCGAATGGTCGAGTCAGATAGAGGGAGGAAGCTTCAATGAGTTCACGGGCGTATGGCACCTTGAGGGCGCCTTTGAGCCCGGCAGTTAGTGCACCGCGACCACAGGAGATTATTATGTTTGAATATGCTAACGTCCGAATATCCAGACCGGTGGTAACCTGCGCAGGGAGTAACTATGCGTCGTAATCAC
>CAYUOD010000003.1:30811-31922 GCA_964446225.1 uncultured Acidimicrobiales bacterium
GTGAGGCGTCACCTCATAGCTCTGAGCGCTATCAGGTTACGCATCACCTGTGCGACTAAACACAGCGATCTTGCCTCCATGAGGTGTCCCTCGGAGTAGGGTCGCCTGCAATGGACTCCACCAACGATCTCTCCCTTGCCGCGCTTGGATGGCGAGAGTTCTTCGCCGACGCGCTTGGCTTGCTCGACGATGATCGGTTGTCGCCCGCCCGGATCGCCATCGAGCATCGTGGTGCCTATGTGGCCTTTGGCGACAGGTCCTCGGTCGAGGCGCGCATCACCGGTCGATTCCGCCATCTGGCTGACGATGCACGGGACTTGCCAGCCGTCGGAGATTGGGTGGCTCTGCGTGCGCCCAAGCAGGCTGAAGATCCAGCGGTAGTGCAGGCTCTGCTACCCCGCAGAACCTCGTTTGTACGCGGCTCAGCGGGACACGAACTTGAACCCCAGGTCGTTGCAGCCAACGTGGACAGAGTGCTCATTACTTCGAGCATGGATGCTGACTGCAATCCGAGACGCATCGAGCGCTATCTGGCACTCGTGCATGAGAGTGGCGCTGAAGCGGTGATCGTACTTACGAAGTCGGACCTCGTCGCTGATCGAGCGCCCTACCTGGCGGTTACAGCGGCGATAGCCAGCCACGTGCCGACCTTTGTTGTTAGCAACGAGACGAACGAGGGTGTGACTGAACTGCGTGAGAGTTTTGGACCTGTGGACACGGTGGCACTGGTTGGTTCGAGCGGCGTCGGAAAGAGCAGTCTCGTCAACCAGTTCCTGGGCTTCGAGCGCCAGGAGGTCGCTGACACGCGCGACGATGGCAAGGGCAGGCACACCACTATCAGACGTGAGCTCATCGCTATGCCAGGCGGTGGACTGCTGTTGGATACCCCAGGAATGAGAGAGTTGCAACTCTGGGATGGACTGGCGGGCCTGCTCGAGGCCTTCCCCGAAATCGAAGAGTTGAGTGGTTCGTGCCGCTTTTCGGACTGCACCCACCGCCATGAGCCCGGATGCGCCATCAAGGCCGCTGTGGGAACCACGATCACCCGGGAACGGCTGCAGAGCTTCCTGCAACTGTCAAGCGAACTCGACGAGGCCGCCGAGGCGCTGCG
>CAYUOD010000004.1:0-16582 GCA_964446225.1 uncultured Acidimicrobiales bacterium
GTGTGGATGTGACTCCAGTGGACGAACCCTTCTGGTTCATGAATCTGCGCTGGAAACGTGTGGAAGCACTGTTTGTTATTGGCTCAGTTGACGCCGAGCCGGCCCCGGTTTCGCCGGAGATAGCTGAAACCGGTTGGTTCGCGCTCGGAGACCTGCCAGAACTCGAGCGCTACCTCGAGACAGTCCTTATTCGAGTGCTTGGTGACACTGTGGTGTCGGCTGGTGAGGTTTCGTTGCCACCGTGGCGTGGTCGCAAGCGCCTGCCAGACGACGAGACCCGCTGGTATCGCCCCTGACCTTCTCGTGAAGCGTAACTGGGCACGGTATACGACAACCCAGTTACGCTTCACGAGGATTTGCTTGCCGCGCGTCGCGCGTTCGTAGGCGTCCGCCAGACCAAGTACGCTGATACGACCCATTCGGGCGCATAACTCAGTTGGCTAGAGTGTCTCCTTTACACGGAGAAAGTCGGGGGTTCGAGTCCCTCTGTGCCCACTTCTTGTGTTGGAAACCGGCTGGTCGGGCACCCGGCCAGCGGACGCGGCAGTTGCTGCGCCACAGGTCCATCAGATCTGTGGCACCGGTCAAGCTCACGCTTGCGTTGGGCATCCCTTTCCGCAACGGACGCATCTGTCGGTGCTCTTCGCCACCTTCCAGCTCGAACTCTTCGATTTGATCGTCAAGTGGGTTGAGTTCGCCAAGACCGAGATCGCCACCTGGGCCTCGACCGAGGGCCTCGGCATGACCGACCGCACCCTCGATATCCTCAACAGCATCAAGGAACGTAAGTCCGTGCTCGAAACGGGCGCCGTCAGTCTGTGACGGTTGCCTGGAACAAGTAGCCGTCCAACACACTCTGGAGCTTTGACACGTCGCCCTCGGTGAGCGCGACGGTGACGTCCATTCCGCGAGGACCACCGGCGGCAGCTTCCACCTCGCCGGTCATGGCCTGCTCGGTAAGAACCGCTTCGACGGCGCGCCGGGTGGCGTCTTCTCGCAGTGTCGGCTTGAAGATCTTGCCTACCGCGGTCACCGGGACCGTGTCGATGATGTGGATGTGCCGGGGCCAGGCCGGTCGTTCGCTGATCTCGGCCTCGGCGAACGTGCGAAGTTCGTCTTCGCTGGTGGTCTCCCCAGGCAGAAGTTGCACGAAACAAACAGGCAGTTCGCCAGCGTATGCATCGGGCATCCCAACGGCTGCCGCGACCGCAACCGCCGGGTGGTTCTGCAATGTGTTCTCGATCATCAGAGGGTCGATGTTGTGGCCGCTGCGGATGATGAGGTCTTTGGACCGGCCCGCAATGTAGATCCGGCCGTCCGCATCTGTGTATCCGAGATCGCCGCTTTTGAGTTGGCCGTCGACGAACGTTCCACTGTTTTGTTCAGCATCACGATATCCGGGCGAGACGGTTGGGCCGCCGACTGTCAGCTCACCGACCTCTCCCACGTCGCATAGCTCACCGAGAGTTCCGTCGGCGGTAAGTCGTCGAACAGTGATGTCGGTGTAGGGGAAACGCAGCCCAACCGAACCGACTCCGCCTAGGCCCTCAAAAGGATTGGACGAGATCAGGCCCGACGCTTCTGTCATTCCGTAGATCTCGTTGAGCTTCTTTCCGGTCACCGACTCGAACTTTTCACGCACCGCGACAGGAAGCGATGAGGCGCCGGTAAGCCCACCCCGGATCGAGCTGATATCTGCGCCGTTGAGAGGAATCTCCGCAATCGCACCGATCGACGTCGGCACGCCGCCGGCGATCGTCACCCCGCGGCGCTCACAGATCCGCCAAAAGTTCGTCACCATTGCAGGGTTTCTCAGCCCCGCGGGCGACATCAGCACGATCTCAGATCCGGCGAGGAATGTACTGATACCGAGCAGGATGGTGCCCGCGACGTGGAACATTGGCAGCGTGCCGGTGACGATATCGTCGGGTCCGAGGTTCATGAGCGCGGCGCACCCGAAGGCAGCAGCCAATTGCCCGTTGTGGGTGTGCGCAGCCAGCTTCGGAACGCCGGTCGTACCGCCGGTGTGGAAGTAGGCGGCGACGTCGTCCCCCCGCCCGGGAGAGTCGAACACGAGCCGATCGGCCGGCTGATCGGCGAGTTCTGTGAACAGGTCAACGACGTCCGGGACAGGAGCTGTACCTGGCGGCGCCACCCGAATCAGCGTCAGGTCGGGCATCTGACGTTTGAGCTCAAGCGACTTCTCCCAGATGTCCAGCTGGGGATGCGGCCCGAAGGTGACGAGAATGTTCGCATCGGACGCTTCAAGCAGGCCGCGGATGTGATCGGGCTTCAGCAGGAAGTTGATCGGTACCGCGTAGCCGGCGATTTCGGCCGCCCACAAGACAGCGTGCGTCTCTATAAGCGTGGGCAGCATGAACGCAACCCCGGGTCGCTCGCCGCCGAGCTGAGACAGCAAGTTGGCGGTCTTGTGCACGAGGCCCAGCAGTTCCGCGTAGGTCACGCGGCGAGGGTCCTCGTCGTCAGCGCCGGTCATCAGCATGGTCAGGGCGGTTTGATCGCTGTATCTGTTTGCGGCACTGACCAGGACGTCGTACACACTGTTGCCAGGCAGCCGCTGATCGAGGGGCATCTCCGACTCGAACCGCTCAACATCAGACAACGTCTTCAACGGACTTTCGAGCCAATCTGTCATTACAGATTCCCTTCTTCGGTAGCCAATGGCTGTAATCCGGGTTGCTTCCTGCTCCCGGGTTGCGGCCAAACCTAGTTGAACGTTCGCCAGCGGTCCGTCCTGTTCGCTCGGGCCTAAGACCACGTGAGGTAGCGGATTGGGGACTAAAGGCCCTGTTGTCCGCGGCTCCTCCTCTTTAGGTTCAGCTACCAGACGGGTTAATGCCAGTACTGAGAGTGAAGAGGCATAAGATCTATGGGGACGGTCAGCCGAAGACGATTCCTCCTCCTCGCTGGCGCCACCATTGCCACTACCTCGATCCTTCCAGAAGGCTGGTTGTCGCTTCTCAGCGCGGCCGAGGGCGTGGACAATCCCCTGCTCGCCTACCCCGATAGGGGATGGGAAGAGATTTTGCGCAAGCAGTACGCCTACGACGACTCGTTCACGTTTGTCTGCGCCCCGAACGACACTCACATGTGCCGGCTGCGGGCAATGACGCGCAACGGCGTCGTGCTCAGGATCGAGCAGAACTACGACGGTGACAATTACGGCGACCCGCAGGGCAACAGCTCGACAGTTCACTGGAATCCTCGGGGCTGCCCGAAGGGCTACACGCTGCACCAACGCGTGTACGGCCCGTATCGGGCGAAGTTCCCCATGCTGCGCACAGGTTGGAAGCAGTGGGCCGATGACGGCTTTCCGTCATTGTCTGATGATCCGGCGCTGCGCACTCAGTACCTGTTTGACGCTCGAGGCAGCGATGAATTCCTGCGGGTGAGTTGGGACGAGGCGAACGACTATCTGGCCAGAGGGCTCATAGCGCTCGCCGAGACGTACAGTGGTGATGAGGGTCGACGACGCCTGATCGATGAAGACGGTTACGACCCAGAGATGCTCGAGCACTGGGAAGAATCCGGTGTGCGCACAATGAAGCTTGGTTCTTCGTTGCCCTTGCATGGTGTCGCCGGAAAATTCAGTCTGTTCCGTTTCGCGAACATGCTCGGTCTGCTTGACGCTGAGGTCCGGGGGGTTGGTGAAGACGAGGCCCGTGGTGCGCGTGACTGGTCGGAGTACACCTGGCGCGGCGATCAGGCCCCTGGCTTCCCCTTTGTCCACGGCATGCAGGGTGCCGAGGTCGATATGAACGATATGCGTCGCAGCAAACTCGTTGTGATGATCGGCAAGAACCTGGTCGAGAACAAGATGCCCGACAGCCACTGGTTCCAGGAGGTCATCGAGCGCGGAGGCAAGATCGTCTCGATCGTCCCCGAGTACGGAGCATCATCTACGAAATCGGACTACTGGATTCCGGTGAGGGCCGGACTTTCCGACACTGCGCTGATGCTTGGTCTCGCCAAGGCGCTGATCGATCGTGATGCCATCGACCGAGATTTTCTGAAGCGCTTCACTGACATGCCGTTGCTTGTTCGTCTCGACACCCTGCAGCGGCTGCGGGCCGACGAAGTCTTCAGCGGATACAGATCTGACCTGGCCAGTGACGGACCGAGTTTCTCACTGCACGGCCTCACCGCTGAGCAGCACGAACGCAACGGCGATCGGGTGCTGTTCAACGCGACGAGCGGAGAACTGGTAGCGGTGAACCGCGAAGACGTCGGCGATGTCATGGAGGACAAGGGCATTGATCCCGACCTCGGCTACACAGGAACGGTCACGCTGGTCGATGGTTCCACTGTCGAGGTCATGAGCGTTCTCGCGATGTACCGCGAGCATCTCGCGGACTACGACCTCGACTCGGTCGTAGAGATGACGGGCGCGCCTCGCCACCTCATCGACCAACTCATCGACGACCTCACAAATATCCGTCCCGTGTCTTTCCATGTCGGCGAGGGCGTGAACCACTACTTCCACGCGACGCTGCACAACCGGGCAACGTATCTTGTTGCCATGCTGCTGGGTTCGGTGGGTATCCCTGGCGGAGGTGTGAGCACCTGGGCTGGCAACTACAAGGGCGGCGTGTTCCAGGCGGCGGCATGGTTTGGTCCCGGAGTCGGCGGATTCGTAAACGAGAATCCCTTTGAGCCACTGCTCGACCCCACCACGCCGTACACCTCGGCAACGAATCGGCATCTCATTCACGGCGAAGACACAAGCTACTGGGGCTTCGGCGACCGGCCGCTGATAGTCGACACCCCTGAAGAAGGTCGAAAGGTCTTCACCGGCACCAGCCACATGCCGAGCCCGACAAAACTGATCTGGTACAACAATGCCAACCTGCTCAACCAGGCCAAATGGGCGTACGAACTCATCAAGAACGTCAATCCCAAGGTGGACATCATTGTCGATCAGCAGATTGAATGGACTGGTTCAGCCGAGTTCGCCGATGTGGTGCTGCCAGCCAATAGTTGGATGGAGGCTGAGACCTGGGAGATGGGGGCATCATGCTCGAATCCGTTCCTGCAGATCTGGAAGGGTGGCATTAAGCCGGTCCACGACACACGTGATGACATCGCTATCTTCGCCGGAGTGGCTGATGCTCTCGCGAACCTCACCGGTGAGCAGCGCTTCTCTCAGCACTTCGAGTTCGCTGACACGCCTGAGGTCTATCTCGACCGGGTACTGGGCGGATCGTGGACCACAGAGGGATACACCGTCGAGAACGTAACCTCCGGTGCCTTCGGAGAGCCCGGCGGCGCCCTAATGCAATACAGGACATACCCGAGGATTCCGTTCAAGGAGCAGGTCGACGACAGCTTGCCGTTCTACACCGACACGGGTCGAATGCATGCCTACGTCGACATACCCGAGGCAATCGAGTACGGCGAGAACCTCATTGTGCACCGGGAGGCGGTCGAGGCGACCTTGCTCATGCCGAACGTGATTGTCTCGACGAGCCCGTACCTTCGCCCACGTGACTATGGCATCGACCCAGCAGATATCGATGCTGATCTTCGTACCGTGCGCAACGTAATGATGGCGTGGCAAGACGTGAAACAGACAAAGAATCCGCTGTTTGAGCAGGGCTATAACTACCTGTGTCTGACACCCAAATCGCGCCACTCGGTGCACTCGTCGTGGGCCGTCACGGATTGGCATTGGATGTGGGCGTCAAACTTCAGCGATCCCTACCGCAAGGACACTCGCCAGCCCGGTGTCGGTGAGCCGCAGATCCACATGAATCCCGAAGATGCTGAAGCCGCAGGCATTAATAACGGTGACTACGTGTGGGTCGACGCAAACAGCGAAGATCGCCCATACCGCGGCGCAGATAAGTCGCCAGAGTTCTTAGAAGTCTCCCGGCTTATCGTGCGTGCGACCTACAACGCCGCGTACCCCCGCGGCGTCACCATGCTCAAGCACGCCTTCTACATGGCAACCCCCCGCACCGTGAAGGCATCTCAGGATCGTCCCGATGGCCGGGCGCTGGCTGAGACCACGGGCTATCAGTCGAGCTTTCGATCGGGCAGCCAGCAAAGCATTACCAGAGGTTGGGCACCGCCCATGCACCAGACCGATTCGCTGTTTCACAAGAAGGCGGGCGGAATGGGGTTCATCTACGGCTTTGATGTCGACAACCACGCAATAAACACCGTGCCGAAGGAGACCCTGGTTCGAATAACCAAGGCTGAGGACGGAGGAATAGGTGGCACAGGTCGCTGGCGCAGGGGCACCGAGTCAACCGCGCCGGGCAACGAAGACGAGGCCATGCAGAAGTACCTACAAGGTGGGTTCATCGCCGTACAGGAAGACGCCTGATGGCAGAGCAACGAGTCTTCATCACCCCCAGTCAACCAGCGCCGGGAGTTACGCCCAGTAGCGCGAAAGATCTTGAGGACGACGATCCCTACTCACTCACAGGCGTGCGATATCCCATCGCCGATGGCGTCGACGCCGACCGCGAGGTGGCACTGGCGCTGGTCGAGGAATTCGCACTCTCCGGCTGGCCCGCTGAGCGGATACGAGGGCTGTTCTTCGCCCCGCAGAGCGGCGCGATGCACGAGATCTACCTGCGGCGGGGTGATGGTTTCGTCGAGCAGCAACTCGGAGAAGTGTTTGGACCAGAGCATCTAGATAAGGAGACCTCGCGTGGCTGAGGTGTACAACTGGCAGCTTGGTCGAGAGCAGCCTTACCCGTACGAACGAGAGATGGGTGGTCGACAGTTCGCAGCGGTCTTCAATATCAACAGATGTATTGGCTGTCAGACCTGCTCAATGGCGTGCAAGTCGACGTGGACGCAGTCGCCTGGCCAAGAACTCATGTGGTGGAACAACGTCGAGACCAAGCCCTACGGTGGGTATCCAGCGAACTGGGATATCAATACCCTGAAACTGCTGGCGGCTGATGGTGACCAGGGTTCGTGGAGCACGTCGTCCGCAACAGAGGTCAGTTCGCCGTATGGCACCTATGACGGGCCAACGATCTTCGAGGCTGGGGAGTCTTCGCCTAGGCCGGTCGGTTACCTGCCAACTGAGGATGATTGGAAAGCACCGAACACCTACGAGGACCACGCCACGAGATTCCCAAAGGAAGGCGTGCAGCTTCCGGAGCACGAAGGTTGGTTCTTTTATCTGCAACGCATCTGCAATCACTGTGCGTACCCAGGATGCCTAGCGGCGTGTCCCCGCAAGGCCATTTACAAGCGACCAGAAGATGGCATCGTGCTGGTTGATCAGGCTCGCTGCCGCGGTTACCGCAAGTGCGTCGAGGCCTGCCCGTACAAGAAGACGATGTACAGGCCAACGACTGGCACTACCGAGAAGTGCGTTGGTTGTTACACGCGTGTCGAAGGCAATGATCCACTTACGGACAATCTGCCAACCGAGACGCGCTGCGTCGCGGCCTGCGTTGGCAAGATCCGCCTGCAGGGCCTCGTGCAGACTGAGGCCGACGGAACCTGGACAGAAGATCCCAAGAACCCTCTCTATTACCTCGTGCATGAGGCCAAAGTGGCGCTGCCGCTCTACCCACAATTCGGCACTCAACCCAACGTGTTCTACATACCGCCGCGCTGGGTGCCACGGCCATACCTGCAGCAGATGTTCGGACCCGGTGTCGACCAGGCGATTGATAACTACACCAGACCGAGCCGAGAGCTATTGGCCGTGCTGCAACTCTTCCGAGTCACGCAAAGAATCATCTTCTCCTTCGACATCGAGCAAGGCGATCCCTTTGAGGAGATTGTCGTCGGTGGCGAGCGGGTGACGCTGTATGACGACACCGCGATTGGCCGCGACGAAGAGGGGAACGAGATCGTCCGCGTCAATGTCAGCGAGCCCATCTTTGAGCGGCCAGAGAAGCTCAACTCGATCTAGAGGAGGAACTCATGGAAGTCCGCGAGCAGACTTCGCCCGAAGTCGCCGAGGCGAGCGTTCGTGCCGCTGTCTATCGCCTCCTCGCGGGCTCGCTGAGATTTCCGTCGGAGGGCAACCGAAACCTCTTGCGGGCCGAGGTCTTTCCGTTGGTACGGGCCACGTCGTTTGACTCGGTCGCTCTTGATGATGCGATCAGCGATGTAGTGGCTACACACGCAGTTCCGCTGGCAGAGTTGCGCCGGAGTCACGGTCTCATCTTCACCCACATCGACAATCCGGATTGCCCGGCCTATGAGAGTGCCTATTGTCCTGGAGGAATCTTCCGCCAGGCAGAGGTGATGGCTGACGTAGCGGGTTTCTACCGGGCCCATGGACTGGCCATAGGAGATCGAGAGCGCGAACGTCCGGACCACATCGCCACCGAGCTCGAGTTCATGTCGCTGCTCGCTCGCAAGCAGGCCTACGCTCTGCTCAACCTCGCAACCGACGATGTCGAGGAATGCGAACGTTCGCAGCGGCACTTCCTGCGCGACCACCTCGGCGTCTGGGCCGTCGCCTTTGCCCAGCGGTTGCAGGTACTTGCCTCAGACTCGCCCTACGAGGCAGTGGGCAGGCTGGTGCATCTTTGGCTTCAGGACGAACTCGAGTGGCTCAACGCACAGCCAACCGATAGCTGGCTTGAACCCCAGCCAATGCCAGATCTCGACGATGGAAGCTGTGGCTCGGCCGAACATGCCGTTGGCGTTCCAGTTGAGCTACGAGGGAACTAGCGATATGCCAAAGAGAGTTCTAGGCGACCGTACGTTGATGAAACGAGCCGGTGTTGTTGCCGCGGTGCTGGTGATTGCAGTCGTGTTGCAGACTCTTGGTGCGAACCCAGCCGTCTCGCAGTCGCCGGAACTCCTCGCGTTCCCTGCGGCGTCACCGGTATCTCTGGATACGGATGCTGCTGCCTGGAGCGATGCAAGCCAGATCGAAATACCGCTCACGGCTCAACAGGTCGTGTGGCCATTTGGTGGCACCGTTCCGACGCTCAAAGCATCGGCACTCCACAGTGAGGGCATGATCTACGTCCGCCTCGAATGGCAGGATGCCACGCGCGACGATGATGTCGCCAGCGTTGACAGCTTCGTCGATGCCGCAGCCATCGAATTTCCAGCAACTGCAGCGACCTCGGTCCCTGCGCTGTGCATGGGCCAAGCCGACGGTGGAGTGAATATCTGGCAATGGCGGGCTGGGGCTGCCGATGGTCGGCCAAACAACATCACAGAACTGTCTGAGAACGGCTATGTAGATCTGTATCCATCTGAGGACGATCTCTACTTTCCAGCCCGGGCTGCAGGCAATGTTGTGTCGCAACCCCATGTCATCCAGGATCTCGTGGCCACAGGATTCGGCACCATCGACGCGGCCGAGGATCAAGAGCTTCAGGGTGCGGCGACCTGGGACGGCGAGCGCTGGTCTGTTGTATTCGCTCGCCAGCTCACAAGCGGCGCCGAAGAAAAAATCAGTCTCGGTGAGGGCGTATCGACAGACGTGGCGTTCGCGGTGTGGGACGGTCACGAGCAAGAGCGCAACGGCAGCAAGTCGATCTCGGCGTTTGTGTCGCTGCAGGTTGTTGGAGAGGACGGCGTCGTCGCAGAAGATGCCGTCGCCGCGGACCGGGCCGCGGAATCCTCTGATGACTACGACCCGCTGATGCTGATGATCGTGCTTTCGGGTCTCTTCGTCGTGCTCGTCATCTGGCTCGTGACCTTGCAGCCCGCGGAAGCTGAGAAGTCAGAGCAGTGAAGACGGTCGAGCGAACCGTAGCGTCGGTACCGGCTCGACCCGACCGGGCGATCTCAGTCAACTGGCTGGCGTCCGCATTGATCGTTTCCTCGGCGATCGAGCTCACGATCTTGCGTGTCGGTACCCGAACGGTCATCCATATTCCTGGCATCGAGGCGGTCGAAGGGCCGTACCGGCTCGTCGCGGCCGTCGGCAGACTGGCGTTCTTCTCGGCCGTTGTGCTGGTCGCGATGCTGTTGGTCAGCATCATGATCGAGCGCCGCAACGAACGTGATATCGGCGCGGTAGCAGTAGTCGCATTTTTTCTGAGCGCAGCGGTGGTGGTTGCTCTGGGACTAGTTCCTACGAGCGCAGCATCAGTCGTCGTCGCTGTCGTTGTTGCTTCATTCGGATTGATGACGGCGAGCCGTTTCAGGCGCCCGCTGGTGTTCGTGCCGCTGATGTTCGTACTCGGGTACCTGCTCAGCGCCCTTCAATCTCTCGGCTGGTCAGGCACAACTGGCAACCTGGTCGATGCGTTCGGCGCTGCGCCTACGATTCGTGTTGCCGAGACTCTGGTGGTGGGCGCCGCACTGCTGTCATGGCCGATCTGGTGTCGCGCGTCGGGGCGACCCTGGTTGCAGTTCGGTAGGCACGCGTGGGCGAGCGTGGCCGCAGGACTTGTCGTGACTGTGGCGTTGTACGGCAACAGCTCAACCACGACGATCTTGATGATGTGGAACTTTGGTCTCACCGGAGCGCTACCGGCAGTTGTGTATGGCGTGGCGATCACTTCGTTTCTGCTGACGGTGGGCTCACTGCTGCGAAGCGATCGGAACCGCCTCGCAGCTGCACTGGTTCTGCTTGCTCTGGGCGGGATGGGCCTCACGAGCACCTATCAGAGTGCTCTGACCGTTGCAGGCCTTGCTCTGCTACTACCTGCGCGTCGCTGTTATGTATGACTCACAGATTACGACAAGATGTTCAAAGCTTGGAGCGTCGAGACGAGGCTGAGATTCACGTCAGCCATCTTGGTGGCGCTTCTGATCATCAGCGCGGTTCGGTGGCGAGTTGGAACGTAGTAGGAATGTCGTCGCTTGTCCCTCTGGATTTCTACCGACGAAAGAGCACTGCATCAGATGGCGCGATACCGACACGACCTCCCTCAGCTCGGCGGTGGGCTGTTCCTGAATGACGCCGGGTTGGAGACTGACCTGATCTTCAATCACGGACTTGAGATTCCAGAGTTTGCCGCCCACCTCCTGCTCGACGACACAGTCGGACACGGCGCACTCAGCCGCTATATGGAAGGGTTCCTGGTTCTCGCCAACGAAGCCGACGCAGGCTTCATCCTGGATGCGCCGACTTGGAGAGCGCAGTCGCACTTCGCCGAGGTGCTGGGCCAGGACGCCGATCAGCTCCGTAGGTCCAACAGGCGAGCAGTCGAGTTTGCTGTTGATCTGCGCGACAAGTTCACGTCCAACTTTGAACCGATCGTGATCAATGCGCTCATCGGACCTCGCGGCGATGCCTATGCCCCTGAGCAGGACATCGCTGCGGTCGAAGCTGAGGCTTATCACAGCGAGCAGCTGGGCTGGCTGGCAGAAACGGAGGTCGACATGGTTACCGCCATGACCTTTGCGCAATCCGACGAGGCGGTTGGTGTTGTTCGCGCCGCCAGGGCACTTGGCCTACCGATAGCGGTGTCGTTCACTGTTGAGACTGACGGTCACTTACCGTCCGGCCAACCGCTCGGGGACGCGATCACAGCGGTGGACGAGTCAACAGGCGCCGCGGCTGCCTACTTCATGGTCAACTGTGCTCATCCCGATCACTTTGCAGACGAGCTTGTCGCCGGTGCTTGGACTCGTCGGATCAGGGGAGTGCGGTGCAATGCCTCTCGTATGAGTCACGCTGAGTTGGATGAGTGCGAGGTTCTGGATGCAGGCGATCCTGCGGAGCTCGCGAGTGACTATCGGGACCTGAAGTCAACGCTGCCATGGCTGAACGTGTTCGGCGGATGTTGCGGATCGGATCTGCGCCACGTCACTGAGATAGCCAGTGCGGTCGCAGTGACCTGACCCCGTGAAGCGCTAAGGAGCGACGCTTGAGTCGGGCACCCAGTTGCCATGGAAGCCCATCGGTACGCGCTGGGGGAGCTGCACTGTGGCTACAGGTGGTGCGCTCATGTCGCGGGCGTCCACGAGCACGAGATCAGAGGTGTCCCGGCCTGCGTCGTAGACCACGGTCATGAGCCAGCCGTCATCCTCGTCGACGCCATCGGCGCGCGGTACAAAGATCGGTTCCGCACCTGTCCGTCCTGGCCCGTAGTCGTGCAACGAGGTCGTTCCAGTGACGAAGTCGGTTTTACAGGTCATGCCGGTTGTCGGGTCGTTGTCCTCGCCGACGAGCATGGTGTATCCGTAGCGATGTTGCCTGAGCCCCACCTTCGGGTTGTGACGCGGAAACTCGTGAGCACGATCGTCAATGCGCTGTTCGCTGACCTTGCGCGAGGTGGGATTTATCGTCCAGCGATCCAGGGTCGGGGGCAGGTCACCAAAGGGCCCCTTCAGGTCTGAGGAGAAGGTGCGTTCGTACGTGCAGAGATCAATGATGACGTCGTCGTTCGTGTCCTCATACGCGTTCAGAGGATGGAACACGTACTTCATGGGTGCGTCGCACCAGATGATCTGATCCGACGTCCCGCCCCTCGGCATGAGACCGACGCGGGCGGCATGGTCGGGGTTCCAGCGGAACGGGAACTGGCTCTGCATTGCGAGTTCAATGTCGACTGTGATGGGTAGGTCGTAGATCACGGCGTAGTTCTCGGTGAGGCTCATATCGTGCACCATTGGCATGTCTGGCACCGCGATTTCAGTGGTGCCTTTCACGCGACCATCCGGGCCAATGACCACATACTGTACGAAGTCAGCATTGTCGGGGTAGGCGTAACAGACTGCGTGAAGTTCCCCTGTGGCAGGGTCGAACTTGGGGTGGGCCGTGTAGCCGGCGGGCAGGGTGCCGAAGAAGTCGTTGCGGTATTTTGTATCGAGTTCGTAGGTCAGTTCGCACGGCATGCCGCCCGCTTCCACGAGTGCCCAGGTCGTACCGGCGAAGCCGCCGACATTCGTGTTGGGTGCGCTGAGGTGAGTACCGAACACGGGTCCTGTTGGAGGATCCTCGCCGAGGTGTGCGGCGCTCTCCGCTGACCGTACCCAGCGATTCCGGTACCACTCGGCCCGCCCGTCGCGCAGGCGGACTCCGTGCACCATCGCGCTACCCACAAACCAGTGGTGGCTGGCTCTGTCCACTTCACCGATCGGATTGGGACCGTTACGTAGCCATCTGCCTTCGAGTTCTGCTGGTAGCGTGCCCGTCACGTTGAGATCGTCAACGGTGATCTCTTTGCTCACCGGGGCAAACGCCCCAGCTAGATAGTCGATGCTCATACCGGCCCCTCCGTCGGATCCCATTAGTTAACACTTGTGCACTCACGCCTGTCAACTAATATTGTCACGTGACCGCAGAGCGCACGCGAAACCCCAAAGGACACGGCGACCGACTGCGCGTCGATCTTCTTGACGCCGCCGCGGACCTCATCGCCGAGAATGGATCTCTCGACGCGGTTGGACTTCGCACCATTGCCTCTCGGGCAGGTGTCAGCCCGACCGCCGTTTACCGGCACTTCGACAGTCACGAACAGCTCCTCGGCGCAGCTGTTGACTGGTGTTGGACCGAGTTCTTGCGTGCGCTCAGCGACGCCTCGACGGCCGCTGATCCGGCCCAGCGATTTCAGCAGATGGGCGACGCTTACATCGGGTTTGCGACGAGCGAATACGGGAAGTACCGGGTGCTCTTTTCAGGGGCGATCCAGCGTCCAGAGAATCCACCTACGGCCGCGGAAGCGTTTTCCTTGCTATGCCAAGTCGTCGCTGATCTTCTCACCCAACTTGGCGATCAGCGTGATCCGACGTTCGTGGCAGCTCAGGTCCACTCCTGGCTGCACGGAATTGTCGACCTGCACGCTCAACCCCAACCTCCGGGCTGGCCCGCTTTAGATGAACAGATGAAGGACCTGGTAGCACGCCTCGGACTCGCGTCGGCAGACTAGGCCGCCTCCGCTTGTTCGAGGAGCATGAAGTCTCCGAATTCGTGTGAGCGATAGCGCTTCTCCGTGACAGTCCGGTGCGCCAGCTGCAGCACGGTGTCGTCGGCGAATGCTCGCAGAAGCTCGAAATGGCTTTCTCCCGGCTCATGCATTCCGGTGAGAACAGTATCCACGACCTGCAGTTTTGTCGTCGGACCGATGCGCCCGCGGGCGATTCCCGCGCCCGAAGCTACGGTCTCATGCGCTGCTGCGGCCGACTCGAGGGCCCGTACAACTGTCGTACCGATGGCCGTGATCGTTCCGCCTGTCGCCCGTGTGCGCTGGATGGCGTTCACAGTGGTTTCGGGGATGAGATACGGCTCGTCGAAAGGTAGACGTTTATCGAGCGCTGGGTCTCCGGTGGAGGAGATGCCGGCGGCGTGGGTCAAGGTCACGACCGGGATACCCCTGTGTCGCCACGTGTCGAGCGTGCGCCAGTCAAGCGCGTGACCCGCGGATGGCGACTCGAATGCGAAGGGTTGTGCGGCCAGGTTCGTCCACACGTCCCACAGCGCCAATGGCGCGGGAACATGCGCGTACTGGATCGGGTGTCCGTGATGGGCGAGGCCAGCGAAGACCTCTGCGGTCTTACCGTCGAAGCGAATCTGCAGCAGTCGAGCATGGTCCAGCAGTCGCTCGACGGTTGCGACCAGGGGGCCCAACAAGAGACGATCACCGGGCGAGACAGTTGGCGGCAGGGACCGCTCCTCGGTCAGAGTTCGGAAGTCACCAGCGCCAAATGCGACAGCGATGAGATGGGTCGGGTCACCAGCTTCGATGAAGGCAGCCAGCCGGATCTCGACTGGTTCGCCGGTTGGTTCGTGTTGGCCGTGCAAACTTGCTGGCAGAGTTGCTGCGTCGTTTGCTACGACCAGATCGCCTGGGTTGAGCAGTTCGCCGAGCTGCCCGCGCTGCAGGTGGTGCATCCCACCAGCGGCATCGACGGTGAGCAGCTTGCCCGACTTCTGGTCGGGTCGGGTGGCGGCGATCATGTCAGAACTCTCTGTGTGCTCACTCCCTTGAGTGAGAGGCTGGACATCAAGGCTTCAATGATTTCTTCGGCCGACTCTTCTGGGCGTTTCAGCGTCGACGGATCGGCATCAGGATCAGCGGCAGCGTGCAGAGGCGTGTCCATGTCACCTGGGTCCACGGAGATCATGCGGACGCCAATTTCGTTCGACTCTTCGTTCCATATGGCAGTGAGATGGCGCAGCGCCGCCTTGCTCGCGCTGTAGGCGCCCCAGTTCGGGTAGGCGTTGACTGCCGCGTCGCTCGTGATGTTGATGACGGTTCCGCCGATGCCCTCCCGTGCTGAAGCAGCGAGCGCACCGTAGAGCGCCTTGGTGAGGCGAAAGGGGCCAACCACGTTGACCGCCAACGCTTGTTCGAGCTCCTCGCAGTCTGTGTCTGCAAGAGGGACAAGTGGAGTAGAGCCCAGGCTCGAAGCGTTGTTGATGAGCACGTCCAGTCCGCCCAGAGCGCCAGTGATCTGTAGCGCCAATGGATAGATGTGGTCCTTGATGCCCACGTCACCGACCAGGCCGAGTGCGCCTGTCTCCTCGGCGACCTCTTTGACCCGATCCTGTGCTCGTGCAACGAACGCAACTTGAGCGCCCCGCGTCGTAAGCGCTTGCACGAGGGCGAGGCCGAGACCCGATGTTCCGCCGGTCACGGCGATGCGGAGGCCGTTGATGTCTGTGCTCCGGTAGATTTTCATAAGCTTCTCCTTGTCTATATAGGCACCATATAAGTTCAAGTGAACTTGAAGTAAAGCAGAAACTCTGAGAAGATGCGGCTGTGCAGTCAGTGATCACCATCACAGAGGTGTCCAAGCGAAGCGGAGTGGCGTCGTCCGCGCTGCGCTTCTACGAGGACAAAGGGCTCATCACGTCCGAACGGGCGCCCTCAGGGCACCGCCGCTACCACCGCTCTGTGTTACGTCGGATCGCGTTCATCGTCTTCGCTCAGCGGATCGGTCTCTCGCTCGAGGAGATCGGCGAGGAGCTCGCCAAGCTGCCAGCCGACCGGACCCCAGCACCTGATGATTGGGAGCGCCTGTCGGGGGGGTGGCTCAAGCGCACCGATCAGCGACTGGCCGAATTGCAGCGTCTTCGCCAGGGACTGACCAGGTGCATCGGCTGCGGCTGCCTCTCCTTCGAGGCATGCCAGCTCTCAAACCCAGAAGACCGCACCGGTCGGTCAGGGCCTGGTCCCCGCTTCTGGGTCTGAGTTGGCTCGCGGCGTTTGCCGGGTCAGAGGATCTGATCGAGGAATTGTTGCGTGCGTTCGGACTCTGGGGCGGTAAAGAATTTCTCGGGGTTGGTGATCTCGACGATTCGTCCCGCCTCCATGAAGGCGATCTGGTCGGACACCTCGCGTGCAAAACTCATCTCGTGAGTAACGACGATCATCGTCATTCCTGCTTCGGCGAGGTCTCTCATGACGTCGAGCACCTCGGCGATCATCTCCGGATCAAGTGCTGAAGTCGGTTCGTCGAACAGCATCACCGTCGGTTCCATCGCCAGTGCTCGGGCGATGGCAACGCGTTGCTGTTGCCCTCCGGATAGCTGACCTGGATACTTCTTGGCCTGTTCGGGAATGCCCACCCGGGTCAGCAGGCTCATCGCCAGTTCTTCTGCGGTGGCGCCATCCTGTTTGAGTACACGGCGCGGAGCGAGCGTGATGTTGTCGATCACGCTGAGGTGCGAGAACAGGTTGAACTGCTGAAAGACCATCCCGATGTTTGGATTGATCGGCGT
>CAYUOD010000004.1:16682-30337 GCA_964446225.1 uncultured Acidimicrobiales bacterium
GCGAGAACAGGTTGAACTGCTGAAAGACCATCCCGATGTTTGGATTGATCGGCGTAGTTTTGGACGGATCGGCCACGACCTCATCACCAAAGACGCGGATCGTGCCGCGGTGGTGATGTTCGAGCTGGTTGATGCAACGAATGGTGGTCGACTTGCCCGAACCGGAGGGGCCACAGATCACGACAACCTCTCCCTGCTCCACCTCGAGGTCGACGTTGTGGAGCACCTGCAGCTCACCAAACCACTTTGACACCGAGACGAGTTCGATCGCTAGAGCATCGGCGCTGTTCTGGTCACTTGTCATTCGCTGGTTCCGTTTGTGAAGTCGCTGCAGAGTCTGCTGCGCAGTCTCGCATACAGGAGCAGGTCAGGGGCGCGCAGATTCAGTGCTCTGGCCCGCAGGGTTGCCTAGAATCGGTCAACTGATACTAAAGTCCATCTCGACCAATACTTTGGCCTCGATTCGTACGCGTACGCTTCGTAGACTGCGGACCGTGGCCTACACAGGTTCATCAATGGAGGGAATCCAATGAGGAAAACTCGACACCTATTCGCGATCGTCCTGGCGCTGGCGCTTATCGCTGCAGCTTGCGGCGATTCAAGCGACAGCTCTTCTGGCGAAGCTGGATCGGTAGGCGACCTTGGCGGCAGGACCGTCACGGTTGGCGTAGAGAACGCCTACCTGCCGTTCAACTATGTGGCAGCTGGCGAAACTGAGGGCCAGGGTTGGGATTATGACGCCTGGAACGAGATCTGCCGCCTGCTGAACTGCGAAGCAGACTTCGTTGCAGCAGGCTGGCCTGATGTCATCGATCAGGTTGCTCAGGGTGAACTCGACACCGCCGCAGATGGCATCTCGATCACTGACGAGCGTAAAGAGATCGTCGACTATTCGGTTGCCTACATGACGGTGCAGCAGAAGTTCATCGTTGGCAAGGACGACGACCGGTACAGCTCCGCCGATGACATCATCAACGGTGATGCGGTCATCGCGACACAGATCGGTACAACCAACTTTGAGCTCGCAGTAGAGCTCCTCGGTGGGGATGACCGCATTGAGGCATTTGACCAGTTCGGTCTGGCCATTCAGGCTCTCATCGCTGGCGACGTCGATGCCGTCATCATTGATGATGCGGCCGGCCTGGGCTACATCGGCGAGAACTCTGACTCAGTCAAGACGATCGACGACGGCTTGCAGTCCGATCCACTTGGATTCATCTTCCCGCAGGGATCTGACCTGATCGATTCGGTGAATGATGCGATCGCAGAAATGGCTTCCTCCGGATTCCTTGAGGAGATCGGACAGAAGTACTTCGGTACCGAGTTCACCGTCAGCTACGACGACATTGCAGATCCTGTAATCGAGGAGTAAGTAGCGCTCACGGCTTACAGCTGTGAACTATGGGCCAATGAGGCGTGGGGTGTCAGAGAGCTCTGACACCCCACCTCATGGTCAAAGGATCCATGACCGAACCTGTCACAACTGATGCCCCAGAGACGGCGAAACTCGACCTCAAGGAGGGTTTCCCTTACTGGCTTGCGATAATGCTCGCTCTCATCGGCTGGATGGTCTTTCAGATCATCGTGAGCGACGACTACCGAGAAGCTTTCGATAACATCCGGCCTGGCCTGAAGACGACGCTTATTCTCACCGCGGGCTCATTCGTTGCTTCGATGACGCTGGGCCTCGCTTTGGGGCTCGCACGGGTATCCAAGAGCAAGATTCTTGAGACTGCAGCGCGCGTCTACATCGAGTTCGTCAGAGGCATGCCGTTTCTGGTCTGGCTCTTCGTCATAGCGCTCGTCTTAATGCCTGAGACAGTGAAGTTCATGAATTCGATTCTCGGCACCGACGTGAAAACCCGGACGATCACGAACGAGTGGCGTGGCGCCATCGCGCTGTCGCTGTTCTACGCGGCGTTTCTGGCTGAAGTGTTCCGAGCGGGAATTCAATCTGTGGCGAGCGGACAAAAAGAGGCTGCTCGGGCCCTCGGGCTCAAGCAGAGCCAGGTGATGCGCCGAGTGACCTTGCCGCAGGCTTTTCGCAACACTCTGCCAGCTATTGGCAATGATCTCATTGCGCTCATGAAAGACACGGCGCTGGTCTCGATTATCGCTGGTGCGGAACTGACCTACAGGGCCAGAATTTACTCGGGGAGTTCGTTTCGGATTCGAGAGACTTTCTTTGTGCTCGCCATGATGTACATCACGCTCACACTGGTGTTGAGCTTGCTGCTGCAGCTCTGGGAGCGCAAGCTCGCTACCCCAGGCCGCTAGTGGTCCGCTGCCGTCTCAACGACGGGGCGGAGTGCTGCTGGAGGGCGTTGTCTCATCTTTGGTGAGGCGTAACCTCATTGCTGTGAGCGCTATCTAGTTACGCATCACCTGGGTATTACCCGTCCCACACTCCTGACGGTGTAGTTGGCGTGGCAGCCCAGACGCGTATCTGAGAGAACCCCGAGTGCTACTCGGAGTCCTCTCAGAAGACGCGGTTGGATCTAGCTGAGTTAGCTCTTGACCTTGATCGTGTCATACATGATGTGCAGGAATGGCTGCTCTGCGCCGTTGCCGAGAATGAAGCCAGTTGACACTGGACTCCCTACCGGGCCCGACGGGGTCAGCGCCATAGGAGGCAGGATCAGGTGAGCCTGCAGTGTTCCTTCTGGGTCAACTTGATCGTCGAATGCAAGGGTGTAGCCGTCTGCAACGCTGCTGCGAACACGCTCGGAAAGCATGAAGTGCACGAAACGCTGCTGATCTGGAGCGCCATTTTGGAGCACGCCGTCGACATACAAATCTGCTTTACCCCAGAACGCAATGAAGGCCATGAGTTGCGGCATGAGGGGCGTACCGATGCCTGTTGCGCCATGCTGCAGAGCGTTGATGCCAACGCCACCGAAGTTCTCGTGATCTGGGATCTCTGGCAGCGCGTCCTTCACGACGACTTTGTACTCGATGCTGCCATCGGGGCTCGTGAATTCAAACTCTGCGTCGATCTTGTCTTCTGTCGTGGCGCCGGAAACAGAAGTCACGTCCTTGACCTTGACCTTGGCCTCGCCTTCGATAGGCGCCGAGTTGTCTGAGAATGGTGTTGGGCTCTGGGTCGTGTAGAAAGCTCCGTCGACTGCACGGGCCGCTTCAGGGATGAGATCTTCGCGCAGCGGGTTGCCTGGCGTTCCGAAGATCGCTGGATCCAACTTGCGGACGCCGGGCAGAATCCAGCGGACCTCGCCGCCTTCTTTGGCTTCCATTTTGACCTTGTTTGGCGCGTCAATCACTCTGCGGTTGGATGACGACGAGTGCGCAACGGCCACAGAGGCCGTAGCGAGGACCAACACCGCCGTGGTGAGTGCCACAGCGAGTATTTTCTTTGTTTTCATAGCTTCCTCCGGTAGTTACCGCAGCTGACAACCCTGGCCAACCTCGCAACATTCCGCTGCCCAGGACCTCTTTTCTTTACGGGCGCAGATGTCTGTGGTCGAACGGAATGGGAAATTCGCTTGTCGGGTTCTGACTGTCACCTCGACCATGGAGCGAAGATGCCGCGTCGCCGGATAGCCCAGATAGCCCTCGTTGTGTCGCTTGTCTTGTTGGCTGCTGCCTGTGGAAGCGATGGCGATGGTTCGGATGCAGAAGCTCCAGCGAGCGATTCAACTCCGCCAGCTACCGCCGCGACTCAGTCAACGACCACGAGCGGCGAGGGCGCCTCAGATCTGTTGGTCACATCCGGCTGGGAGCTCACGCGTCTGGGCCCGGGCATCAAGCCAGCTGTCGCCCTGGACGCGGCGGGGGTACCGACCGTCGCATTCATGACTGAAGCGCAGGATGGCGGTGTCTTCTCGGCCTCAGCGGCGAGCGATTGGGCCCTCGAGACGGTCGCTGAAGGATATTTCTATGGCCCCATCGATTTGGCGTTCGGCCCCGATGGCGCTCAGAACATCGTCTATCACGATCATCAGGGTCCGACGTTTGATCCGACGCTTGGTGACCTGACTCTGGCGCAAGGCGGTAGCGACGGGTGGACGCTCAGTCCCTCAGGTGACGACGGTCACGACGGGTGGGACTCGACGATCCGCTTTGGCCCAGAGGGCCAGTTGTGGGCCGCAGGCATTGAGCCCAGCGACTTCGGTACCAGTGAAGGGGTCGAGTTCTACGAGTTCGTTGACGGTGCCTGGACGGTGGAGTCGATTGGGGGACCTGCCATTACCTATGAGTTCAACGTCTCGATTGCGACAACCCCGGGCGGCGACCCAGCGCTGAGCTATTTCGATGACGTGGCCGGACAGCTCCGTGTAGCGACCCGCACAGCGGGCGGATGGGTCGATGAGGCTGTGACCGATCCGGGCGATGGCGGAATGTTCTCGTCCTTCATCATCGACGATCAGGGCACTCGGTACATATCGTTCTTTCGCCAGCTGAGTCCCGGTTCGGGCGAGGTCGTGTATGCCGTGGACAGTGGATCGGGCTGGCAGCTTGACACCATCGCTGAGCTCGAAGATATCGAGGTTGGCATGTTCGGGGCGAGGCGTATCACGTCTCTGCAGCTGCTCGACGATGCGACGCCGGTCGTTGCCTACACAGATAGGTCTGGTATCTGGTTGGCGACCGGGGCAGATTCCGTTTGGCAGATCGAACAGGTCCTTACAGCTGGCACGCAGCCTCTTGGGCAGCAGGTGCAGCTCGTAGTGGACGGTGATGTCATGCACGTGGTGAGTTTTGAAGCCACGAACGCGGCCCCGCTTGAGGGTGAGATCCTGTATCTCGCACGCTAGGTCTGCGGTGGTGCACCCGTTCGTACCGTAGCGGCGGCGAACGAGCTCACCTAGCTGCTGCCTGGGACTGATGCCTATCCGACCGAATTCGCCTAGAGGTGGTCGTTCGCACCGTCTTTGGGGAAGAACCGAGCAATAATTCCCGCGGCCAGAATGCTCGCCGCGGCGGCGAATAGAAACGACAGCGACATCCCGTCTCCGAAAGCGTTGCGTGCCGTGGAAGCGAGGCTCTCGGCGGCCGCGGGGTTCGAGCTCGCAAGTCTCTGGGCCACGATGAGGGCTCCCCCGATTGAATCTTGGGCAATGTCAGCGGCCTCCGACGGGAGAGCCTGGGTAGCGTCACCAACGGAGGCCTGATAGCCAGTGGTGAGCAGCGTTCCCATGACCGCAATACCGATTGCTCCGCCGACTTCACGAGTCGTGTCATTGACCGCCGAGCCCACGCCAGCCTTGTTCAGCGGAAGCGAGGTGACGATGGTGGTTGTTGCTGGTGCCATGAGAGCCGACATTCCAATGGCGAGCAGCATGAATCCGACGACCACGATCGGATAACCGCTATCGGGTTCAAGACTGGCGAGGACCAGAAAACCGGCGGTCTGAATAGTGAGGCCGAGTGCGATCGCTCGACCGAGTCCGACGCGGCGTGCCAGCTTGGGACTGTGGGGAGACAGCAGGATCATTGTCACCGGGAAGGGAATCGTACGCATTCCTGATTCAAGGGGACTGGCTCCTTGGACGAACTGGAAGTACTGCGAGATGAGAAAGAACATCCCGAATAGGGCCATGAAGTTGACCGTGATCGTCAGGCTGCTGAGACCGAACCGTGGGATGAGGAACAGTCGGGGGTCGAGCATTGGGAATCTGGCCCGGAGCTCAAAGAGCACGAAGCCACTGAGGAGCACGATCGCGCCGGCGAATGAGCCGAGAACCAGCAGGCTCGTCCAGCCAGCTACTGGCCCTTCAATTATTGCGATGAGTAGCAGGGTGAGACCGGACACCGACAGTAGGGTGCCCCCGGGATCAAGCGGATGCTGATCGGCGTCTCTTGAAGTGGGAACGATGAAGACGATGAGCCAGAACACGATGAGCGCAATAGGCACATTGACCCAGAAGATGGACGTCCACTCGTACCATTTCAAGAGCAGTCCAGCGTTGAGTATTCCGATGGCGGCTCCGGCACCGGAGATTCCGGACCAGATTGCGATCGCTTTGGCTCGTTCGTGACTGGGAAACACTGTGGTGATAATTGAGAGCGTTGCCGGCATCACCAACGCCGCGCCGACGCCCATTGCGGCCCGGGCCGCAATGAGTGTGGTCGGGTCGGTAGCGAAGGTCGCAGCGATTGACAGAGCGCCGAAAATGCCGAGTCCCGTGAGCAGCGCCCCTTTGCGTCCGAACCGGTCCCCAATGGCGCCTGCGGGCAGCAGCAGACCTGCGAACACGAGGGCGTAGGCGTCGACGATCCACAGCGTCTGTGTTGAGGATGGCTCCAGGTCATTGATAATCGAAGGGAGCGCGACGTTGAGAGCAACGACGCTCACCACGACAAGAATCAGCGTGATGCACATGATTACGAGGATGAGCCAGCGTCTTGGGTGGCCGGTTTCCTGGCTCGAGGCAGACAAGGTTTGTTGGCTCATGGGATGCTTTGGCTACTTGTTGATCGCGACTCTGGGACCTGCGCATAATAGAACTGCTATGACACTTCTGCAACTAGATCGTTCTATTACGCGGTTGGCGTGAGTACCTCGCAGGACCCGCGGATCGTCCGCACGAAGCAGGCAGTAATGGAGTCGGCGTTGGAAATTGCGGCAACACGTGGAATGCAGAGCGCGACGGTCGATGCGATCTCGAAGCATTCGGGCGTAGCCAAGAGCACGATCTATCGCCACTGGGACGGTGCCTCTGCGATCTTTGTCGATGCGCTCGAGTTCGAAGCAGTGGAGCATGTCGCGATTGATTCTGGGAATATGCGCGACGACAGTATCCACTTCATGCTGAATCTGGCGAACGTGCTGACCCAGAATCGTTCCGGAAGGATCCTGCCGCACCTCGTTTCCTCAGCGGCAGTCGACGCCGACTATGCAGCCGTCATGGTGCAGCACGTCGCGAACCGCAAGGCTGTCAACAACGAGATTCTTGCAAGGGGTGTCGAGCGCGGCGAGTTGCCAGAAGACGTCGACCTCTTCAAGCTTCAGGAATGGCTCGTGGCACCACTCATCCATCGTTTCCTTGTGTCAGGCGATCCCTTGGACGAGCAATGGGTCATTGGTCATGTGGATGCCACGCTGCAGTTGGTGGCTAGCGCGACGTCACCACGAATGTGACCTCAACCCGGTCGGATTCTCCAGCGCCTTGCACCGTGATCGGTATGTCCCGCGCACCGGACACGTCTCCAGAGATCTGCCCGGTGGCTGTGTCATAGACGATATCGAGATGTCTTCTACCGCTCACGGGGGACAGGTCAGCGAGGTCGTCACCAGACAGGGCATCGTGATCCCAGATTTCGAGCCTGATAGGAATCCGCTGATCGTCATCATTTGAGAAGCCGAGGCCAAACAGCCAGCCCGGCGACGGATTGCTCACGTTGTCCTCATGTTTGCTCTTGGAGAAGCCAGAGCCACTCATGCGGACTCTGGCGTAGTAGTCGGCCGTGCCCTGGAAGACACCCGGATCGGGATCGTCGATCTGACGGACATTCTGGATTGTGAGATAGACGAAGCGCAGTTGTGGCGCAGTGGTCGGGCCGGGAACCTGTCTCGTCGGCACTTGAAAACCGACAACGTTGGCCTGGTTCATCACCTGTACGAGCCAGCTGTAGCAGTCCATTCCGCGGACATTGCCCTGCTCGGTATTGGTGTTGTGGGTACCCGGCCGGCACAGTTCTGTTGGGGTCCCTGAGGTGTCATCCATAACGCAGGCGTTTGACGAATCCCGCAGAGCCTGTGTCGAGGGACAGTTGGTGCGCGGACCGTTCTGGCTGATTTCGTATTCATCCTTGAGGCCGGTCCAGGAGTGGAGAAACTCCATCAGGTAGGCCCCAATCCGGGAGGATTCATTGACCTCCCAGTGCTCTGGATTGTCTGGGCGGCCGTCGGCGTGCCCATGGGCGCCGTGTGTATTGGTGCGGTGGACGTGTCCGACTCCGGTACCGGTTGAGGAGAGTTCGCTGCGGTCGTCGTGAATGAGAAATCGGCCGATTCTCCACTGTCCGTCGGTGCAATCGTAGAGTCGATCGGCATAACCGCGCAGCTTGCCCTCGACGGTGCCGAGGTCGGTTGTCGAGGAGTTCGCGTCCCAGTTGAGACGGATCGGCACGCTTGAGATGAGCGCCTCGACGAGTGGCGGCCAGTCGGGCAGGTCGTCCAGATTATCAACCGTCTTCTTGTTGGCTTTCGTGCGCAGATATTCGCCATAACTCCCGTTCACGACCTGAATGCTGGCTCGCTGGCCACCTGTGTCCACGTAGTAGCGGTGCGTCCCGGACTTGATGTCAGCGATCGCTTGCGCGGTCAGCGTTGAATACCAAGCTGCGTTTGGATTGCAGAGTCCGGTAATATCACCATCTGAATTCTTGCCTGTGTGGGTGACGCGGCGGTGGGCCATAACTGTCTCCTGGTTCCTTGAAAGAGATGGGATACCTCTACTGAGTAACCAAAGACCGCATCTGATACATGCATGCGCAGCGCCCCGATGTCAAGCGCCACAGTCCTGACGATAGTCTGTCGACTTGCCGCTTACCGTGCCCGCACACCAGGCCCTTGTCCTGCCGCTCAAGCTCGCGTACCCGCGCTATTTCGATGGGACAGCGCTGTTCATTGGCGCCGCAGCTCCCGATTTGGGCTATGCCATCGAGCCAAGAGGAGTGACGTTTGCCCATACCCTGCAAGGTGTAGTGGTTTGGGCTGTGCCCTTCACTTTGGTCCTGGTACTGCTCCTGCGTCGTGGTGCGGCAAAGGGAGTGTTCGCACACTTGCCAGATCTCGGGCCACTCCGCATCCGTTCCTATCGTGTGCTCTCGACAATGCGACCGTCCTTCGTTGTCACGATGTACTCGGCTGTTCTTGGTGCTGGTTCTCATGTGGTTCTGGATGCCTTCACCCACAAGGGCCGCTGGGGGGCCGAGTTGCTGGGCACTGACGCAATACTTCTCGAGCTGCCGGGTGCCGGGGTCGCATCGCTCACCAGGACAATGCAGTATCTGGGACACTCGTTTGGCAGCCTGATCGGTCTTGGGTTACTGCTGTACACCGGACATCGGCGTCTGCTTGAGGCCTGGTACTCCGAGCGTGCCGTCGAGATCGCTCGCCGCGTGAGGGTCTCAATGGGACAGCGACTTGTCTTCTGGTCACTGGTCATTCTTGTGGCTCTGCTTGGCGCCACCGTGGCCGTGCTTACGAATCGATTTCCGCTGTTTCACATGATGCTGGGAACTGCGGTTGGTCTGGTCCTCGTGGGACTGCTGCGGCTGTACCGTGACGATCCGCGCCAGCCTTGGCCAGGTGCACCTGAGGGTGGTGTGAGTGCTCGGGCTACTTCTCCGCCAGCTCTCTGAACTCGTCAGGGACTGATCCGGAGTGTTCGAGCATGACTGAGGCAAATCCTATTGACTTGCGCCCAAATTTGTCTCGGGTCGCGTCGATCTGCTCGTCAAGTTTTCTGCGGGCCTCTTCGCGTTGGTGAGCGGTGTGGGTGGTGTCTCCGGGCATCTCCAGGGGAAGCTCGAGTTGCAGTGGCGGGTTCTCGAGTAGTCCTGAGACATTGATCGCGAGCAACGATATGAACTCTTCGTTCGCATGGTCTGAGAGCGCGGTTTGCACGAGGTCCATGGCAATTTCAGCCAGGAGTGAGGTCGCCGAGATGGGGGACCGGAGTGTTATGGAACGTGTAACACTCTTGAGATCGCCGAACCGTACCCGCACTGTGATGGTGCGGGCCTCTCGATGCTTGGCTCGCAGTCGGGTCGCAACACGGTCGGCGAGATGGAGCAGGTGACGCTCGATGAGCGGTAGGTCGATGGGCTTGCGGCCCATTGCAGATTGGGCCCCGACAGATTTTGCCCGCCTTCTGGTTTCAAGCTTTCTGGGGTCTTCGTTCCAGGCGAGTGCACCGAGTTTGGAGCCGACCGCGTGCCCGAGGAGATTCTGTATATCGGCGTCTCGCATGGCGGCGAGATCTCCGATGGTGTGCACAGCCTGTTCGCTCAGGCGCCTCTTGGTAACGGGCCCCACGCCCCACATGAGGCCTACGGGCAGAGGGTGAAGGAACTCGAGTTCATGTTCAGGATCGACCTCTACGAGGCCGTCGGGTTTAGCCACCTGTGACGCGATCTTGGCCAGATGTTTGGTACGCGCCACCCCGACGGAAATGGGGAGGCCCACTTCGTCTTTCACGCGCTGTCGGATTATCTCGCCGATCTCGCGGGGTGATCCGAACAGGTGGATCGATCCTGCGACATTCAGGAACGCCTCATCGATCGAGATACGTTCGACGACAGGTGTGAAGTCACGCAGCACGTCGATCGCGGCATCGCCCAACTCTTGGTATTTATCGAAGTGGCCGCCGACGAAGATCAGCTCTGGGCACAGTTGTTTCGCCTTTCGGCCGGGCATTCCGCTCTGTACCCCGCGGGCTTTGGCCTCGTAGGAGGCGGCCAGCACGACCCCGCCGCCAACCGCTATGGGCTTGTCGCGTAGGGCTGGGTCTAGGAGTTGCTCAACAGATGCGTAGAAAGCGTCGAGGTCTGCGTGCAGGATTGCGGCTTGATCCATGCCTGCATACTATCGAACAGGCGTTCGTGTGGCTAGTCGGTAGCGATGAGGCCGTCGACCTCGGCAAGAACGGCTGGGTCGTCGTTGTGGGAGTGGGTGAAACCTTGTGCGCGCTCGGCCTCAACCGTCTCGATCGAGCGATAGGCATTGATGTAGGCGCGGCGGCGGTTGTTGGCTGAACGGTTGCCGCCAGAACCATGCAGCACGCCCTCGTTGTGCACGGTGATATCACCACGGTTGATCTCGACCGGCACCATCTCGTCTTCTGGCCGGAGATCGGTTACCAGCGTGTGCAGATCTTCTCGGTCGCCACTGATCGGGCGGTGGGGGCGTACGGATTCGAAGTGACTGCCTGGGAGGAACTGCATGCACCCGTTTTCGATGGTCGAGTCATCGACGGCAAGCCAGCACGTCGCCGTGCGGCGATCGTCGGTGCTGATCCAATAGGCCTGGTCTTGATGCCAGGCAAACATGGCATCGGCTCGCCCGGGCTGCTTTGCAAGCAGTTGATCGAAGTCGAGCGTCATGCCCTCGCCACATAGCTGCTCGGCGATCGTGAGACTCACCTGCTCGAAGATGTTGCCCTGCCAGGAGGGATGGTACCTGCGAGGAAGCATGACGTTGAAGATTGCGTAGTGCGTCGGATCGGTGCCGTAGTCGCCGGTCACCATGTCGTAGAGATCTTTGCCTGGGACGTCGATCTCTCCGCGCATGAAGGCGTCGTAGACAGTATCGATCGCCGCCATCTCCTCCTGGGTGAGCACTCCGCGCAGATGTACGTAGCCTTCACGGTGGAATGCTTCTCGCTCAAGGTTGTCGACAACGTAGCTGTTGCCTTCTCGGTGGCCCATGGCTGTCACGGTAACAGCCGAGGCCAAGAGAACAGATGCGGCCTAACGGGTAGCCGTCTGATCGAGTGTCTTCGCCGTGGCACTGAGCGGTACGTCGGTCTTGTTCTTGGGCAGCGTGCCCATTATGCGGTCCCCGGCATTCGAGGTGACTCCGAGCCAGAAGTGCTCGTTGCGATAGTGGTGCAGACGATGGTTCCGAGCCAAGCGGGCGTAGTAGCGGGTCGTGGGGCGGTAGCGCGAGTGGACCAGCAGATGCGTCCACTCGTAGTGACCGAGCCCGAGCCAAGCCGCGGTGACAGCGGTGAAGTAGGGCAGAAGGATCGGCCAGCCCAACAGCCAGAGCAGCGGTACTGTCCACAGGGCGGTGAACAGTGCCATGAGCGGCAGGAAAAGTGCAGCGTCTGCGAAGGTCAACAGAATCCAGTGCACTTCGGTGGGCTTGAGGTGATGTTGCTTGTGGCCCCGCCCGGTGCCGAGGCGTCGGGTGCGAAACGATTCCTCATCTGCGTGCAGCAGGAACAGGTGGATTGTCCACTCGACCGGTCCAGCGATCAGAACTATCACGCCTAGCACGAGGAGGTCGCCAACCCCCCACGAGCCCAGTGCCATGCGGGCGCCCAGAGCAACAGTTGCGCATGCAAGCAGCAGGCGGGGCGAGGCCTGGCCGAGAAAGCAGCGCAATGTTTGAGACTTGGTTTCCACGACCTCAACGTAGAGACTGATGGCCCCGCGGGCAAGTGTGCGACCCATGCCGAGCGCCATGGCGCGGAATCGGCCAGAATCTAAGACACGAGGAGGCCGCGATGACTATTGACGGTGAGGACGACATAGCCGGGCTCCGCCTTGCAGGAGCGGCCGTGGCTGAGGCTCGCGATGTGGCGATAGCCGCCGTGCAACCGGGCATTACGACAGCAGAACACGATGCGATCGCCCGTGATGTGCTGAACGACCACGGCGCTGTGTCTGCGCCAATGCTGGCCTACGACTTTCCCGGCCATACCTGTATCAGCGTGAACGATGCCGTGGCACACGGGATTCCTTCCGGGAACCGGGTACTCGCCACTGGCGACATGGTGAATATCGACGTGTCAGCGGCTCTCGACGGTTATTGGGCCGATACCGGCGCGAGCGCGACCGTGGGCGCCCCAGGTCCTGTGGCAGCCAAACTTCTCGAGGCGACGCGGCTTGCCCAAAGCGATGCCATGGCCCTGGCTCAAGCGGGCCGACAGATTCGTTTTCTTGGCCGTGCGGTGCAGCAGCGTGCTGACGAATACGGCTTCAGCATTATTGAGAATCTCAACGGTCACGGTGTGGGGCGGTTCATTCACGAGGCCCCTGAGGTGCCAAGCGTCGAACACCGCAAGAACCGGGACAGGCTTGTCGAGGGCATGGTCATCGCGATCGAGCCGTTTCTGTCGGTCAGCGCGACGCATGCAGTCGAGGATGATGACGGTTGGACTTTACGCACGAACGACGGCAGCATGGCAGCGCAGTTCGAGCACACGATGATTGTGACCCGGGGCGAACCGATCGTTCTGACCCTCTCCGCATGAGGCGACCCTTTCAGCTCCACGTCGGGCTTGTGGCGGTCGCAGTGCTGCTGTTGAGTGCCTGTAGTGGCAGCGACGGCGCTGAGGGGGATCTCCTACCAGCAGAGGCTGACGTGGTGGTCGCTGCTTCGGCCGAGGCGATGGGCGCGGTCTCAAGTGTGAGATTCGAGCTGGAGCCCACAGGCGCGAGTGTCTATATCGACCCGCTGAAGTCGTTGGGGCTCAAGAAAGCGATTGGTCGTTTTGCTGCGCCCAACTCGGCGGAGGCGATCTTGACCATAACTGTCCAGGGCCTACTCACCACCGAACTGGGGGCTGTCTCGATCGACGATGAGGCATGGCTTTCCAATCCGATCACAGGCAATTTCGAGACCCTGCCGGAGAGCTACAACATTGATCCGAGCCGCTTCTTTGACCCGAAGGGAGCGTGGCAGCCGATGCTCGAAGGCCTCACCGATGTTGAGTTCGTCGAGAGCTCGTCTGACCTTTATCACCTGCGAGCAATTGCGGCGGCTGAGGATATTGAGGCGATTACCGCCGGACTCGTGCGCGGTGCAGACATTCCGCTGGATCTTTGGATAGATCCTGTGACGGCTCACGTGAACCGTCTGGAGTTCAGCGCAGAGAATGGGGACGACCAGACGGACTGGGTTCTGGAGCTGAGCGAGTTCAACGAACCCATCTCCATCGAGCCCCCTGAGCTCGGCTGAG
>CAYUOD010000005.1:0-29299 GCA_964446225.1 uncultured Acidimicrobiales bacterium
AAGTGGAGGAAACGGACGCGGAGGATCTCATCGAGTTGCGGATCGTGCTTGAGGTAGCGGCGGTTGTGGCCGCCTGCGAGCGAGCCAGTGACGACCAGATAAGTGAGCTGATAGACGTTGCACGGCAGGCGAACTTGGAGGAGGCGGGCGGAGCTCATAGCTCGGCGTTACGCGAGATTGGTGACTTCCATGAGCGGCTCGTTCAGATGTCGGGCAACGCGAGGCTTGAGTCCGCATTCAAGGCACTTACCGGCCCGTTACTGCGGATTCGGGCCTTGTCGGGAGCGCAACCCGACAGTATCGGTGAGTCGTCGCTGGAGCACGAACACATCGCGGAAGCGGTTGCCGCTGGCGATGCTGATCGAGCGGGGGCCCTAGTCACGGCTCACTTGCAACGTGTCCTGGAATTGTACCGAACATCACGCCAGACAATCCCGCCTGTAGCGTGAGCGCGCATCGAACCCTGGTCCGTGGCCGGCCTTTGGTGGTAATGGGTGAGACCGGCGTCATTGCTGATGGAGCGGTGATCGTCGAAGGAAGCAAGATCGTCGCGGTCGGCGACGCATCTGAGCTCGAACTGCAAGGCGGTTTCGACCGTGTGCTCGGCGGTCCAGACCATATTGTGCTGCCGGGGTTCGTGAACGCGCATTACCACAGCGAGTGCTGGACTGCTCCGGGGCTGATCGACATCATTTTCGAGCTGGGCAATTTGTACATGGGCTCAGGGCTGATCGACGCGACGGAAGAAGTGATCGAGCTTCTGGCGACCTTGGGCCTCATCCATGCGGCCAAGGGTGGCCAGACCACCTTGCTCGACGTGTTCTATGGGCGCCCATGGCTACCTCGCCACGGCGCTGACGCCGTGTTGCGGGCGTATCAAAGCGTCGGTCTCCGCGCTGGCTTGGGCGTGACATTCAGAGACCGGAACCGGTACGCACATGAAGATGATGAGCTGTTCTTGGCGCGGTTCCCGGAGGAATTGGCGGCGGAAATTCGGAGTACCCCCCTTGGCTACGCTTGGCCGGTCGAGGGCCAGTTCGAGCTATTTCACGAGCTGCGTGAGGTCTGGGATGATCCGCGCGGCGGTGTGAAGATCCTTCTGGCGCCTGACTGGACGCCGGTATGTTCTGATGAGCTGTACCAGCGCTGTGTCGAAGTTTCGAGCGCCTACGACCTGCCGTTAACGACCCACGTGTTAGAGACACGGGCGGAGTTCGCGTGGACCGTAGAGTCAGGCAGCGGATCCGCCGTTGAGCGCTTAGGCAGCCTCGGCGTCGCGGGCCCTCACATGTCGTTCGCCCACTTTGTCTGGGCTACAGACGATGACATTGCGCGGCTTGTTGATCTTGGAGTCACTGCTGTTCATTGTCCCGGTTCCAATCTGCGATCGGCGGCGGGCTTGTGTCGTCTGAAAGACATCTTGGACGCCGGAGGTAGGGTCGCTTTTGGCACCGACGGCGTGTCAGTGGGTGACACGGAGGACTTCTTCGAAGAGCTCCGCCTGGCCTGCTATCTCCAACGACAGCCTGACTCGTTCGACGATCACCGGCTGGACTCGCTTGAGGTGCTCCGAGGGGCGACAGATGTCGGCGCGGCCGCTGCTGGCTTCGGGGAGATCGTTGGGCGCCTCGAGGTGGGGATGGAGGCAGACATGATTTGTGTGTCGCGCGAGCGGATCTTTTTCCCTGAGAGCCGTTATCGGGGAGCTGATCCTCTCGACGTGTTGCTTGATCGAGCGAACGCATCTGATATCGACGTTGTCATGGTCGGAGGCCGCATCGTTGTCGAGAGCGGGGAGATGGCGTTAGTTGATGAGGCGGCGGTGCGTGGCCGAATAGATGAGCTGACCGAGGAGCTGTACCGACCCACATCGGAAGCGTCGCGTCGCCGAGAACTTGCGCAGATTATGACGCCCGAGGTCGAATCACTTTGCAAGCGTTGGTACTCACAGAACACTGGGGCACCGGCCGCAATTCTCAACACGAGGGCGTGGCCAGGGGCCCATTCCGCAACGACGCGTGACAAGTGAGATCTTAGATGCTAGACATTGGTTGTCGGCTCGATCGTGGACCGACTTAGACGTTTTAAGGGGGGCCAGTGCGCCGCTATGCCATATTTTTTGCAATATTCGCTCTGATCGTTGCCGGCTGCGGAAGCGATGACGACAGTTCGGACGAGCAGGATTCCGCTCAGACCTCGGAAGTCACCGAAGCCGCTGGCGATACCACACCAGACGAGACGACACCTGAGGATGAGGGGACGGACTCGGATGTCACGTTGACACTGGTGACCAATGATGCCTTTTCCAGCGTCGCCTACCTCTTGGACCCCTTCACCGCTGAGACAGGGATCGATATCAATCTTATTGCTGGAGGCGACGCAGGATCACTCGTGAACCAGGCGATTCTGACCAAGAACAACCCACTCGGTGACGTCATTTACGGCTTCGACAATACGTTCTTGAGCAGAGTGCTTGAGGCTGATATTACGGTGCCATACGAATCTCCAGGCTCTGCCGGGGTGTCAGCTGAGATGCAGCTTGACTCGACCTACAGCGTCACGGCGGTCGACTTTGGCGACGTATGTATCAACTACGACAAGGTCTGGTTCGCTGACAACGGGATCGCCATTCCCGAGACTTTTGACGATCTCGCCAAGCCTGAGTATGACGGGCTGCTGACCGTCCAGAATCCTGCAACGTCGTCGCCAGGTTTGGCGTTCATGCTCGCAACAATCTCCGAGTACGGTGAACAGGGATGGCTCGACTACTGGGCCAAGTTGACTGAGAACGACGTAGAAGTCGTGAGCGGTTGGGACGAAGCCTATTTCTCGTCCTTCTCCGGCGCAGGAGTCGGCGGACCTCGTCCACTCGTGGTCTCTTACGCTTCAAGCCCGCCAGCCGAGATCGTGTTCGCTGAAACTCCAATCGATGAAGCCTCGACTGGCATCATGGAGTCCACTTGCTTCCGGCAGGTCGAATACATCGCAATCCTGCAAGGCTCCGAGTTCGAAGCGGAGGCTCAGCAGCTTATTGACTGGTGGCTAACAGACGCGATGCAGGCCGAGCTGCCGCTGAACTACTTCGTGTTCCCGGTCAATCCCGACACCGAAATACCTCAGGTATTCCTTGACTACACCACTGTGCCCGAGTCACCGCATACCCTCGATCCCGATCTCATCGCTGAGAACCGGGAGCAATGGCTCGATGACTGGACCAGCACAGTACTGCGATGACGACTACGGCGACCGGTGAGCGAGCCCCCCGCCGACTCGCCGCAGTATTGACCAGCAGGAAGTCGAAGGGGATTGCCGCAGGCATAGCCGTGGCGGCGATCCCCCTCACATTCATAACGGTCTTCTTCCTCTACCCAGTCGGATCGATCTTGTGGCGTGGTTTCGTACCCGAGGGCGAGTTCGATGCGGGCCCACTTAGGCGAGTTCTGAGTGACCCTGACCTCCGTCAGATTGCCTGGTTCACCTTCTGGCAAGCAGCCGTATCCACGGTGGCCACTATCGTCATCGCCTTGCCGGGCGCGTACGTGCTCTCGCACTACAAGTTCCGTGGTCGCTCATTGCTCCGAGCGGCGGTGACCATACCGCTGATCTTGCCAACGGTCGTAGTAGGTGTGGCGTTCTTGGCATTGGCGGGTCCCAATGGCTCCTTGGGTACCAATCTCAAGGGAACCATTTGGATCATTCTGATCGCCCACGTCTTCTACAACTACGCCGTTGTTGTGCGCACGGTTGGCGGTCTGTGGGGTCACCTTGACCCACGGTTGGGTGAGGCAGCCAGGATTCTGGGGGCGAATCGCTTTCAATCGTTTATGCGCGTCACTCTGCCACTCTTGCGGCCTGCTCTCGGCGCTGCTGCGTCGATCGTGTTCCTCTTCTCGTTCACGTCGTTCGGCGTAATTCTCATTCTGGGCGGACCACGCCGTGTCACCCTCGAGGTTGAGATATTTCGTCAAACTGCGGAGCTCCTCAACCTCCCGCTTGCTGCTTCGCTTGCGGTCGTTCAGCTTCTGGGTGTGTTCATAATCCTGAGCTTGTACTCGCGCTATCAGAAGAAGCGATCAATTCAGCTGAATCTCCGCCCCACGAGCGAAGTTGAGAAGCGGCCCACCACCCTCGGGCAGAAGTTGACGCTGTACGCCAATCTTGCCGTCATGGCTGGGCTCCTGTTCGTTCCCCTCGCCATTCTCGTCAAGCGGTCCTTGACTACAGAACAAGGCCTCGGGTTCGACTATTACCGGCGTTTGAACGACGATGGTGCCAGCTCGATCCTTGCTGTGGCACCAACCGAGGCATTGAAGAATTCGCTCTGGTTTGCGCTCATCGCCGCGCTCATTGCTCTGATCGTTGGAGGGCTTGCAGCGTCGCTCGTGGGATACTCCAAGTCCCGGGCAACGCAATGGTTCGACTCACTACTGATGCTGCCCCTCGGCACATCGGCGGTGACTGTCGGTTTCGGTTTTCTCATCTCGCTTGATCGCGGGATCTTGGATCTACGCTCCAAGACGATCATTATTCCGATTGCACATGCACTCGTTGCGATGCCGTTCGTCATTCGGGTGATGGTGCCCATAATCCAGTCGATCGATGATCGCTTGCGGGAGGCAGCGGCAGTGCTGGGCGCGAGTCCGATTCGTGTTTGGCGAGAGATCGATCTTCCGATCGTTGCGAAAGCGGGCCTCGTTGGCGCCGGATTCGCGGCCGCGGTGTCGCTGGGGGAGTTCGGTGCAACCGCCTTCATAGTCAGACCGAACGTGCCGACGCTACCGGTGGCAATCTTCCGCTTGATGTCGCGCCCGGGTGCTGCGAACTTTGGAATGGCGATGGCCATGAGCGTGATACTGATGGCGGTGACCGGACTCGTCATGCTCGGGGTCGAACGTTTCCGCGCTGGCGACGTCGGCACATTCTGAGTGTTGCTGAATAGGAGCTACATTGCTTGAAATTCTGGGCTTGAAGGCCTGTTATGAAGAAGTAGTGGCGATCCACCATCTTGATTTGACCGTCGAGAAGGGCGAGATCGTCTGCCTACTTGGCCCGTCTGGCTGCGGCAAGAGCACGTTGTTGCGCGTCGTCGCCGGACTAGAAAAGCCGGCCAGTGGCGCAGTCCTGTGGGACGGGGCGGATCTCGCTGAAGTGCCTGTTCACGGGCGCGGGTTCGGGTTGATGTTCCAGGACTACGCACTGTTTCCGCATCGCACGGTAGGGGCGAACGTCGCGTTTGGTCTTGAGATGCATCGCCATCCCAAAGCCGAGGTCGCCAAGCGAGCCGCAGAGGCGCTGGAGCTTGTAGGGCTCGTAGGATATGAAGATCGTACGATCGGCCAACTCTCTGGTGGTCAGCAACAGCGAGTGGCATTGGCGCGAGCGATCGCTCCATCGCCCAAGCTGTTGATGTTCGACGAACCGCTCGGTGCGCTCGATCGGAGCATGCGCGAACGCCTTGTCGTCGAGCTGCATGACATTCTGTCGGCTCTAGGCACCACAGCGCTCTACGTGACTCACGACCAGGAGGAAGCCTTTGCGCTCGCCGACCGGGTTATCTTGATGCGCGACGGACTCATCGAACAGGTGGGTACACCAACCGAGATATGGACACGACCGAGCACACGTTTCGCTGCGGAGTTCCTCGGTTTTCGGAACATCATTGATCCATCGATAGCGCGGGAGCAAGGGTGGCCCGTGCCAGCCGAAGCCACAGATGCGGTGGTCTACCGGCCCGATGGGTTTGTCGAGAGTTCCTCTGGCGCGTTCAGTGGAATCGTTACAAGCCGCACATATAGAGGCGACCACTTCGTGGTTCGTATATCGCCCGAAGGGTCGGATATCGACTTGCAGGTCGTAGTGCGCTGGCAGCCGGTTCCTCTGGTCGGCCAGGAGCTCAGACTTACGATAGATGAAGAGGCTGTGATTCCGGTTAAGGGTCTTTCCGAGTGAAGATCGTCGGAATCCATCACGTGGCTTTCGCTCATCCCGAGGGAGTCGATGTCCACAGCATCTTGAGCGACGTGCTGGCCCTGCCAGTTGTGGATACCGAGCATGCCAATGGGCTCGTGGAGAGGATGATCGACACCGGCAGTGGCTACATACAGACCCTCGAAGCAGTGGGCGACGAGGGTGTGATTAAGAAGTTCACTGACCGCAACGGAGCTCGCCTGCACCATGTAGCGCTGCAAGTCGAGGACGTGTCAAAGGCGGTCAGCGAGCTCGTTGGCCGCGGCGTGGAAATGGTCGACCGCGAACCCCGCCCGGGGGGCGCTGGGACCATGATCGCATTTGTGCATCCGAAGGCGACTGCCGGCTTGCTCGTCGAGCTTGTGGAAATCGTTTCCGAGCCGTAGCGACCAGTCGCTCAAGCTAGAGGCGCGACCAGCATTCGTCGAATGCAGTGATCGTTGCTCGGCGGTCATCTCCCATTGGGAGCACGCTGATGGAGTCGATACCTGTATCACGGAGCCCCTTGAGCTGTGCAGTGATGCGGTCACGGTTGCCAGCTATCGCCATCGTCTGTACGAACTTATCCGGGAGTAGAGCAGCGGCCGCCGACGCCTCTTGAAACTCGCCGCCGTCGTAGTTGTCGCGTACCGCGGCCGCGATCTCAGGGTCGAGACCGACAAGGTCGCAATACGTCGGCGCAGTTTGAGGAAACCATGCGGCGATGGGTCGTGCGCAGTCGATGGCTTTGCGTTCGTCTTCGTCGATGTTTCCGTAGACGAACACGGCAACATGTGGCCGTTCACGGTTGGCGTTGCGAGCGCCCTCATCGATGTGATCGAGTGCCCACTGAACAACAGTGGGGTCGAGGCCGCACAACAAGATCACCCCGTCGGCAATGGATCCCGCGAGCCTCAGTGTCTTGGGTCCGCTCGCAGAAATGTAGATCGGCAGGGCGGCATTGGCAGGGAATCGAAGGTGAGCGTTCACGAGACTGAAGGTCTCGGCCTCTGTGTTCACGTGTTCGCCTGCGAGAAGCGAACGAATCGCCGCGATCGCATCCTCGAGGGTCGCGAGGCGAGCCGGCTTCAGCCCGAGGGCCGCCAGAGGTCGGTCGCCAGTGCCGATTCCGAGTACTGCGCGATCACCGGCGATCTCGGCGAGGGTCGCCGCGGCGACTGCGGTGAGCGCAGGATGTCTGGTCACAGGATTTGTTACGGCGGTGCCGAGCTGGAGGCGCGTTGTGGCTTGGGCCGCGAGACAGAGGAGCTGATAGGGGTCTCGAGCATGTAGCGACGACTCAGTTAGCCATAAGTGATCGAATCCGAGGGACTCGATCTCCCTCGCAAGCTCGACAAAGTCTGGGACGCGGTCGACCCCCTGTAGGACCACCCCGCGCGCGATATCGGTCATGGCGAACTCCTTGCGTAATTCAGGACTGTTTGGGCGAGAACTTCGAGGCCGTCCGCGATTGGAGCAAGTTCGATCCATTCGTCGGTGGTGTGCTCTTGGGCTCCATGGGTGATGCCGAGCGCGATCGCCGGTATTGCTGCCGCGTGCGCGGCGTTGGCGTCGGTGCTCGCTGCTGTCAATTCGGCATTCAAGCCGGCGCTGGCGAGAGCTTCCAATGCGGCTCTGGGAAGAGCATGGCCGGGGTCGATCGAGCCCGCGGGTCGACTGCCGAGCGACTCAACGCTCGCATCGAGTTGGCCTCGGCTGTTGGCGACGATTGAACGGAGCGAGCGGTCGAGTTCGGCCAGAGCGTCTGCGCTATCGGCGCGTAGGTCGACGCTGAATGTCGTGTGATTGGCGCGAGCATTGATTGCGGTACCGCCGGAGATAGTTCCAACATTCACAGAACACCTAGCATTCGCGGGGGAAGTGATGCGATCGAGGTTGGCGATAGTTCGCGCCGCGGCGTGAATGGCACTGTCGACGTGCGCAGCCTCCCAGGCATGTCCACCTGGACCCGTGAGCGTGACCTGGTAGCGGACCGAGCCCACCGCGGTGGTGCACACGCGGCCGAGCCAGTTGCCTTCAAGAGCGATCACTGCGCCGATTGGCGTCTGGGGTTCTTTCAGAGCATGCGTGATTCCGGCGAGGTTTCCGAGGCCTTCTTCGCAGACGGTTGCCAGGATCCACAGGTTGGCACAGTCGGTCGGTAGTAGTTCGGCCACTGCGGCGAGCGATGCCACAGCGATCGAGTCATCGCCGACCGAGGGACCGTAGAGGCGATCACCCCGCTGCTGCGGGCTGTGGACGACATCGGTGGCGAACACGGTGTCGAGATGGGCCGCAATCACTAGGGCTGGCCCTGGTCCATGGTGAGTGTGGGCCCAGAGGTTGCCAATCTCATCTGTAATGACTTCGTCGTACTGCGGCGTCCACCAACTTCGAACGAGTTCAGCGCGGTTGCTCTCGTGGAAGGATGGCGCGGGGATTGAGGCGAGGTGGCGTGTGCGTTCAATCACCAGCTTGACGAGGGATTCGGACACGGTCACGGAGCGATCCGTTCGATGAGTTGTGGGGGTGCGCCGAGGTCGTGAAGTGCCTGTCGAGTGTGCGCCCCGAGTGCAGGGGCCGGCGCCAGTCTCGGGCGCGCGCCTGCGAGCCGGAACGGCATGTCCATCGCTGGAGTGATTGCTGGGTCTGCTTCAGGGACATCGGGGTCCCGCAAGATGTCGATAGCTTTGACTTGGGGTGAGGCGAGAACTTCGTGCACCGGACGCGACTTGCCTGCCGGTATGCCAGCGGCCTCGAAGCGGCCGAGCCAGGTCGCGACATCATCCTTGCTGAGCGCGGCTTCGATTTCTGCGGTCAGCTCGGCACGGTTCGCGAGTCGCGCTGCGTTGTCGTGGAATCGAGTATCGACTTCGAGCTCCGATTTGTCGATGGCATTGCAGAGTGCTCTCCAGAGGCGCTCGTCGCCGGCTCCAGCGAGAACGAGGTGTCCATCTCTGGCGTGGAAGGCACCGTAGGGAGCAAAAGATGAGGAATGACTGCCCAAGAGTGGGGGGCTTTCATTGCTGAGGATGACGTCAGTGGCGATCGTGGTGAACGAGGCCATCGCGAATTCGAGGAGCGATGAGGTGACGTGTGAACCATGGCCTGTCTGGATTCGTTCTACGTGGGCGGCCAGCAGCGCTGTGACAGTGCACAGTCCTGCACCTATGTCGAGCATTGGTGTCCCGACTTTTGAGGGCCCGGTGGCCTCGTCGCCGGTGACCGACATGACACCAGATTCAGCTTGGACGATCAGATCGAATCCGCCTCGACCAGCATCAGGGCCGACGTCGCCAAATGCAGATATCGAGGCGTGTATCAGCCACGGGTGGCGCTGTTCTATCGAGGCGTGGTCGAGCCCGTAGCGGTCCATTGAACCTGGTCGAGCGTTATGTACAAAGAAGTCGGCTCCGGCCAGCAGGATCTCGAGGGCAGCGGCTCCGTCAGGATCGCGAAAGTCGAACATGACGCTCTCCTTGCCACGGTTTACCGACGCGAACAGTGTCGACACCTCCAGATCTTGGGCTGATCCTTGGGCTCGGTACGGGTCGCCGCCGGGGGGCGTTTCGATTTTGAGCACCCGGGCTCCGAGCGCCGCGAGAGTCATGGTGGCGTATGCGCCTGAGACGAATCGGGTGAAATCGATGACGGTCGTGCCGGCCAGGGGGAGCTTCACCACAGCGATGGCTCTCGATGGGTGCCCCATGTTCTTGTAAACACATCCGACATCTCTCCCAGAGTCGCGCCGTGGCGGGCGGCGTCGATGAGGAGTGGCATGACGTTGTCATCGGACTGTGCAGCTGACTCGAGGGCGGTGAGTGCGTCCGACGCGGAATCACCTCGGCACGCGAGATGTTCTTCGAGGCGGGCGACTTGACGGTCTCGTGCTCCGTCGTCGAGTTCGAATAGGTCGAGCTCTTCTTCGTTGCCTTCGCTGAGGTAGGTGTTCACGCCGACTTTGACTTGAGTGCCGTCGGCGATGGCCTGTTCGATCCGAAAGGCATTCTCGGCGATCCACTGCTGGGGCACCCCGGCCTCGATGGCGGCCACGGCACCTCCCATCTCGTCGATTACCCCGACAAGCTCGAGGGCGCGTGCTTCGATTTCGTCGGTGAGCGCCTCAACAAAGAAGGACCCCGCGAGCGGATCTATGGTGTCGGCCACGCCTGTCTCGTGTGCCACGATTTGTTGAGTCCGCAGTGCCAAGGTGACAGCGTCAGCACTTGGTATTGCCATGGCTTCGTCGTAGCCCATGACGTGGATCGATTGTGCGCCGCCAAGAACTGCGCCGAGACACTGCACTGTTGAGCGCACCACATTGTTCAAAGGCTGTTGGGCCGTGAGCGTTGCCCCCGAGCATCCGGAGAAGAATCGAAGCCGCATGGCCTCTGGCTTGGTCGCGTTGAAGCGGTCGCGAGCAATGTTGGCCCAGACCCGGCGGGCAGCCCGGAGCTTCGCAACCTCTTCGAAGAGTTCAAGTGTCGTGGCGAAGTGGAACGAGAGTCGCGGAGCGAAGTCGTCGAAGAGTAGGCCGCGGTCGGTGAGTAGCGTTGAGTAGGCGATTGCGCTGCTCATCGTGAGCGCGAGTTCTTGAACCGCATTGCAGCCCGCTTCGCGAGCGTGGTAGCCAGTGATCGAGATTGGGTTGAAGCGCGGGAGTTCTGTTGTGCAGTACTGGACGACGTCACCGACGAGTCTCATCGACGGGCCAGGCGGGTAGATGAAGGTTTTGCGCGCTACGAACTCTTTGAGGATGTCATTTTGGAGCGTGCCTGCGAGTTGGGATCGTTCGACCCCTTGGCGTTCAGCGGCGATGAGGTAGAAGGCCAAGATGATCGGGGCGGTCGCATTGATCGTGAAGTTGACCGACAGTTGGTCGAGTGGCAGGCCTTGGAATAGCTCGGTCATGTCATCGGCGGTGTCTATAGCGACGCCGACGCGTCCGACCTCAGGAAGAGCGAGTGTCGCAGTTGAGTCGAGGCCGAGTTGTGTCGGCAGGTCGAATGCGACCGAGAGAGCGGTTTGACCCTGGTTGAGCAAGTACCGGAACCGGGCGTTAGTGTCAGCGGCTGAGCCGTAGCCAGCGTATTGGCGCATGGTCCAGAGCCGTTCGCGATACATCTCTTGATACGGGCCACGAGTGAACGGCGGTTGGCCTGGGTCTCCCAAGCGCGCTTCGCGGCTGCCTGGGTCGCCAGCGCGCTCCTTGTAGAGGCGCTCGATCTCGATGCCTGAGTCAGTTGTTCGAGAATTCTCGGCTGTCACGGCGTCTCACCTGTTTGCGCGGATGCGAGTTCTATAACTTGCTGGACTACATCGGTCAGCTTCGTCCCGGCCGGGAGTACGGCCGCAACGCCCAACTGCAAGAGGGCCGCCACGTCTCGGGGTGGGACGATGCCTCCCACTACGATGGGAATAAGTTGGAGACCTTGGCGGTCGCGTTCGTTGATGATTTCGGTCGCGAGAGGCACGTGGGCCCCTGAGAGCACTGAGATGCCAATGACATCCACGTCCTCATCAACTGCTGCGGCGACGATCTCGCCCGCGGTGGTTCGAAGTCCGAGGTAGATGACTTCACAGCCTGCGTCGCGCAAAGCGAACGCGACGACCTTCGCACCTCGGTCGTGGCCGTCCAATCCCGGCTTCGCGATGAGTACGCGCGCCTTGGTGGTGCTCACGGGGCGGCGGTGAGCGCCAGCGCCGCGAAGACCGCATAGACCCGAGTGGCCTCCTCGATGTCTGACACGCTGAGGTTCTCATCAGCGCAGTACACCGGTTCGCCGCCAGGGCCGAAGATGACGGTTGGAACGTCACCCCCGAAGCTGGCGGTGTCGCCCAGCCAACCGGCTGCCATGAGTTGAGGTTCTTTGCCGCGAACCTGTCGTACGGCCTCGACCATTGTTTGAACCACCGGTGAAGCAGGGTCGGCAACGTATGGTGACTTCACGTCGACCAGGTCGACGTCGGCTGCGAACCTGTCGTCGCGCTGCTTGGCGTTGGTGAGGCAGCGATCGATTTCGGCCCGGACGGTTTCGACTGAGACACCGGGTTGGGGTCTGCAGTCGACGCGGATGACGCACTCGTCGGGGATCATCGAGGGCCCCCCTGGCGCCAAGCCTCCGTAGACACGCCCTGGTGCCATCATCGTCTCGGACCCAAAGAGTGCTGCATTCTCGGGGGTCATTTCGGGTTCGAGCCTGGATGCGTCGAGTTCAAGTATCGCTTGCGCGGCGAGGACGTTGGCGTTGATTGCGTGGTGCTTGTGGCAGGTGTGGGCGGAACGCCCCTTGGTGGTGATGTCGAAGTAGTAGCGCCCGCGGTGGCCGAGGAAGATTTCGTTGTCGGAGAGTTCGCCGAGCACGCAGAAGTCTGCGGTGTGGGTCTTGAAGTACTCGATACTGCCCGTTTGGTCGCCCATGTGATCGCTCACGGCTGCCATTGCCAGGGTGCCATTGAGTTTGAGACCACTGGCTCGTACGGCTTCGATCGCTGTGATCTGGCAGGCGAGTGCGGCCTTCATGTCCATGATGCCGTGACCGTAGACACGTCCGTCGATGAGGTCACCAGAGAAGGGCTCAGATTTGGACCAGCCAATCGAAACTGGCTTGGTGTCCAAGTGTCCGGTCATGACGACCCGGGGTCCTGCTCCAAAGTGAACCTCGCCGATCGCGTTTGGCCGATCAGGAAGGACGCGCTGCAGTGCTACGTCGGCGAAGTCGCTTTCTCGCATCGTTGTCGCGAGCATCTTGGCGAGGTTGCCCTCTTCGCCCAAGATGCTTGGAATGCGGCACACGTCGCGAGTGAGGCTCACTGCACGGTCGAGATCGACCGCACGGAGGACCTGTTCGGCTACTTCTGCTGGGTCCACGTGAGCACGCTCCAATAGTCGTAATGCGGACGACTCTTGCAGTCAGTCCGACATCTGATATCTTAGATGCTACCCATGAGCTGTCAAATGGCAGCCGTACAGAACCCACGCTTCTGGCAGACTGGCAATCTCGGTCCGGTGAATCATCGGTTGGGACCGGGGCGCTCGCGAGGTCGGAGCCGGGAGGAGAATGATGGTGACAAACGCAACCGCAGCAGTGGTGAGGGAATCGGGGGGGCAATTTGTACTCGAAGAGCTCCAGCTCGACGACCCCCGCCCCGATGAAGTAGTCATCAAGATTGCTGCGTCCGGGATCTGTCACACGGACGTCATCTGTCGTGACCAGTGGTTCCCTGTCCCCCTTCCCGTCGTACTAGGACACGAGGGATCAGGTGTCGTTGAAGCAGTTGGCGACGCTGTGACCCTCGTCAAGCCGGGCGATCACGTTGTGTTGAGCATGTCTTCGTGTCGGGTTTGTGAGTACTGCAGAACAGCGGCCCCCGGCTACTGTTCCAGCCACTATGACCTCAACTTCGGTGGGAGGCGCAGCGACGGAACCGCGACGCTGCACTCAGGCGACGAGCCGGTCAACGGCCACTTCTTCGCACAATCGTCGTTTGCGACCTATGCGTTGGCGGGCGAGCACAACGTCATAAAGGTCGACACCGATGCACCGCTGGAGTTGCTCGGACCGTTGGGCTGCGGCATCCAGACCGGAGCCGGCTCGGTAATGAATTCGTTGGCGGTGCGACCCGGCACCTCAATCGCGGTGTTTGGGACTGGTGCGGTGGGTCTCAGCGCAGTCATGGCTGCCCAGGTCGTTGGCTGCACCCAGATTATTGGCATCGATGTCAACGCCGATCGCCTGAGCCTCGCCACCGAGCTTGGCGCCACCGACGTTGTAGACGCTTCGAGTTGCGATTCTGTCGAGGCGATTCTTGAACTTACAGCTGGTCGCGGCGTCGATTACACGCTTGAGACCACCGCAGCGCCCGCTGTGGCCCGCCAAGCCGTTGAGAGCCTGGCGCTCCTTGGCACGTGCGGTCTGGTCGGCGTGCCGCCAACCGGAACCGATCTCACGTTCGACTTCCACAGCATCTTGTTCGGTAGATTCGTGCGAGGCATCATCGGGGGCGACGCCCGACCTCACCTCTTGATACCGACCTTGCTCGACCTGTGGGACCAAGGCAGGTTCCCATTTGATCGATTGATAAAGACGTACCCGTTCAGAGACATCAACCTTGCCGTTGCTGACGCCGAATCTGGTGCGACTATCAAGCCGGTCATCGAGATGCCCGTCTAAGTAGCGAGGATCTAGACCGAGGCAACCGCTTCGACCTCAAGTAGCTACTCGGGGCTGGCCAGTCCCGAGACGAAAACGAGAGTGCTCGCTGGAGGGTTCGTTGCGAAGACAGTAAGGCGTTCATCTGCCCATGCGGCCGCGGCGTCCCTGTTGTGGCGTGGTCATTGGCTTTTCTCCTGGTCTGTAATGGCTGTGTGTATGAGTTCGGTCGCGGGAACGACAACCGAATCGAGCGTGAGCGTCGCGTCGCGCATCACGCAATCGAGATGGGCCACTGCCGCGACAGCACCGCCATATGCAATCGAATTGCCGAGTGCGATGTGCGCGCTGCCGAGGCTGGATTCTGTTTCCATAGCGACGTCACACACATGGCCGTCGGGGTTGAGGCCAAGCGACACCTCAGCAAGGTTTGTCATACGGTCGTCGTTACAGCGGTGGAGCATGTCAGCGAGACGGTGTATCTCAGGTCCGGCCATGTCGATAAGTTGGCCGTCATCGAAGGTGAGAACAACGGGGTCGGCGAGTGGACCGACCCCCATGAACAACAGGTCAGCGTCGATTACCGCGATCCCTGATGTTGTTCCTTCGACGGGAGCGGTGCCTGCTTCGATATCGGGCGGCGCCATATAGGAGCCAGCGCTGCGACAGATTCCATGCAGCACGCGGCCTGGCCGACCGGTCACCGAGCCGCGTAAATCCGTACCGGCGGGAGTTGTGAGATGGAATTCGGAGGCCTCGGTCCAAAGCTCACCGATGACGTCGGCGGCGACGCGCAGTCCGTCGAAGTCGACGGTAAGTGGACCTCCGGGCCGCATGGTGTCTGAGGTAATTCCAGGCATCGCCAGGTATCGGACCCCCGCGGCGTTCGCGTCTCTGCGCGCCTGGTTCGACCCGATGAAGATGGACGTCAGCTCGACCACGGCGTCGCTTTCTCGCATCGCCTGAGCCACCTCGGGGGTCACCTCAGAGCCAGGGATGATGAGAACCGGCACTTCCAGGAGCCGTGCCGAGGCCCCACGGGACTCGATCCCGCTGGTGAGGTCACCCACCACGTCCACGTCTGTTCTCGCGTCGATCAGTAAGAGGATTCGCTCTGCGGGGCGGACCGCTAGGCATCGGTCGAGGACATTTGCGACTGCGTCAGCCGCTGTTGAGCCTGCGTTCCCGTACTGACCCGACGATTGAGGGTCCTGATCGATCGGTGGCACTTTGCTCACGCTCCCCTCCACTGGTATCTTAGATACTAACCATCATGTGAGTCGAGGGGCCAGAAGTTGCAGACCATTCAACAGATTCCTGATCGGGGCCACATGATTGGCGGAGAGACCGTCCCGAGTGCGAGCGGTGCGGTGCGTGAGCTCATCTGTCCAGCGACGGGTGACGTGTTCGTCGAAGTCTCAGAGGGCGACGGTCTTGATGTTGATCGGGCGGTGGATGCTGCGACCCGTGCCTGGCCGGGCTGGGCCCACACGACTCCTGCGGGCAGAAGCGAACGGCTCCTTCGCCTAGCAGCAGTAATTGAACGGGATCGGGAGTCCTTTGCTGCTGTGGAGTCTTACAACGGTGGAAAGCCCCGGGGTGATGCCCTCGCGGAGATTGACTTCGCCGTAGACAATCTCCGCTTCTTCGCTGGAGCTGCCCGAACAATGCGCGTGCAGGCGGCTGGCGAGTATTACGACAATTTCACCTCGATGGTTCGTCGGGAGCCTGTCGGCGTCGTCGCAGCGATCGCCCCTTGGAACTATCCATTGATGATGGCGGTCTGGAAGATTGGACCCGCTCTCGCCGTCGGCAACACAGTCGTGCTGAAGCCCGCCGAGTTGACGCCGCTTACCGCGCTGATGCTTGGCCAAATCGCGGCGGAGGAACTCCCTGAGGGCGTCCTCAACGTTGTCATCGGAGCAGGCGCGACCGTGGGAGCATCGCTGGTGAAGCATCAGGGAGTTGCCATGGTGACCGCGACCGGCTCAGTGTCGACGGGCCGAGCGATCTCTTCGGCGCTCTCCTCATCGCTCAAGCGTGCACAGCTTGAGCTCGGTGGCAAGGCACCAATGCTGGTACTCCCCGACGCAGATCTCGCGGCGGTCGCGGAAGCAGCGGCGATGTGTGGATACGGCAACGCAGGACAGGACTGCACCGCGGCGTGCCGCATCCTCGTCACACCTGAGCGACATGATGAGATGGTCGATGCAGTCGTCGCCCAAGCTGACCTCATAAAAATTGGTGATCCTGCCGAGGCTGATACCGCGATGGGGCCGCTCATATCGCAGGCGCACCGCGAACGTGTGCATGGATTCGTACAACGAGCGACCGAAGAAGGGGCTTCAGTTATTCGTGGCGGAGCCGCTTTGGATGGCCCGGGCAGCTTTTACGACACGACCGTGGTCGCCCAGGTGGCACAGGACTCAGAGATCGCCCAACGTGAGGTCTTCGGGCCTGTCATCGGTGTTCAACGTGTGGAAGAACGCGATCTCGTGCGGTGCGCGGAAGACGTTCCGTACTCTCTTGCTGCCAGCGTGTGGACTCAGGATGTTGGACGAGCGATGCGCATGGCTGCGGATTTGCATGTTGGCACGGTGTGGATCAACGGCCACTTTCCGCTCGTGTCGGAGATGCCACATGGTGGTCATGGCCTCTCTGGTCATGGTTCGGACCTGTCCACTGCCTCACTGGAGGCGTTTACCGATCTGAAGCACGTACTGATCAACATTGCTTCCCAAGAACAAAAACTTGCGTAGGGAACACAAGATTCATAGTCTGAGATCTCAGATCTAGGTTTGGAGCGTTATGGCATACACACTTGCACCGACCCAAAGTGGTAGAGCTCACGGCGTACTCGACATACCCGACAGCTACTTCCCGCTCGAGTTAGGCACCCCGCTGCCAGAAATCCGTGAGCTTTATCGGCGAGCGAAGTCAGCGGAGTGGAATCCAGCGACCGATATCGCCTGGGATCAGCTGGATGTCTCAAGCTATAGCGACGAAGAGCTCTATGCAGCACGCCAATACTGGTCACGGCGCGCGTGGAGCGAATACGGTGCGATCGCCGAGAGTCCAGCGTTACTGTTGCGTTTCGCGAAGGAACGCCGGGAGCCTGATCTTTCACTCTTCTGGACCATCCGGACCCAGGAGGAGATTCGTCATGCGGACGCCTGTCGGCGGATGGCCGATGCGCTAGGCGGCTACCTCCCGGAGCCAGTGACGAAAGATCTTGAGGAGTCGGTCGCCACCCACGGGGTCCGCGGGATGAGCTTTGACGCAGATACGCCCCTGGAAGCGCTGTTCGCTTCGCTGATCTGTTGCGCCGAGGTCATTGCATTCGATGTGTTTCGCGCGCTGATCAAAACCACAACTGATCCGGTCGCGAAACAGCTCCTACAGTTGATCTTCCGCGATGAGGTTCGGCACTGCGATTTTGGCTGGAAGTACATGGAATACCGAGTACCAAGCCTATCGCCCGAGGATCTCGTGGCAGTTCGCGACAAGGTCGTCTGGATGATGGAAGACGTCGAACTGAAGGGCTATCACTCAACATGGCTGTCGCCCACGCCGAACATCAGTGAGATGGAGAGCGACCGCCTCGTGTACGAGGCGGGGCTTGGGGCCACGGTCGAGGAAGTTGAGAAACCGGTCATCATCGAGTCAGTGCAGGGTATGCGTGAACGGATGCGCGGGTGGGGTGTAGAGGTTCCGATGTTCGAGCATCCGAAGATGGGTAGGTTCTAGGATGGCGACGCCAAATGACGATGCCGCGGCTCTGCCCGAGGTGAGTGAGCTGCTCGCCGTCGACCGTCGTGAAGACTTCGAGTTGGGAACCGAAGATCGCTTTCCCCTCGATCTGACTTCCAGCAGATCTCAGCTTTGGACGGCCTACGAGGCCGCTTTGACCGAGGCCTGGGATCCTGAAGATGACAAGCTTTGGGCGGGCTTTGACCCTGTCGGGTTCAGCTCCGCCGAATGTGAGGCTGGGGCGTTGGTCTGGAGCCACCGTGCCTGGGTCGACCACGGTGCGATGGTGGAGTCCGAAGCAGTACTGGTCCGGGCCTGTCTCGAACCAGCAATGAGCGCCGACTTCAAGTACTGCCTTGGCATGCGGGCGGTCGAACGCGCGCGCTCGGTAGATATGTCTCGCATGGTGGCAGAGCGGCTCGATCAGTACCACAGCAGACCTGCCTCGCACGAACTCGAGCGGCTGCTGAACGACGACCTTGTAAGGCGGGCGCTGCACGAAAAGACGACTCTTGGCGCCTATGTGGCTGCACATCTTGTCGCGCAAGCAACTCTGGACCTCCGCTCGTGGGAGCGGACTCGGCTCACCGTACATGAGGGACTCGGTGTCCTGGCCGATCTGGTAGTTCGCGATAAGGCACGCATGGTTGAGGTCGCGTGGACTCAGCTCGCCGAGATGGCGCTGGCCGCGGAGCGAGAGGCCCGCGAGGCCATGGCCGCGAACACCGCCTACGTCATGTTCAGTGAGGAGGGTCGGGGGCGTCAACTCCCGGCGTTGCTTTCGTCGCCAGCGGCTGGGCAGCTCGTGGCTGCCCATGAGATTGCCGCGACAGCCGGACTGGGCGGCCTCTGCGCACAAAGCCAACAAGAGATTTTCGATGATGTGATCGTTGAGCTCAGCGACAAGATGGCAGATCTTGGGATCGTCTTGCAAGCACCTGCCGGGCTTTCTAATGGCGGGTGATGGTGCGCGATTCCACGACCTGACCTGGGAGGAAGTCGCCAGGGCCGCTGCTGATGATGTGGTCGTACTGCTTCCGGTTGGAACAGTGGAACAGCATGGCCCACACCTGCCCGTAGACACTGATAACCGTATCGCTGAGGCATTCTGCGCCGCCGCCGCTCGCCACTGCAGCGATAACCTCTGTGTGATCGCGCCCACGGTGAACTTCGGTTTGAGTCAGCATCTAGCGGACTTCCCAGGTGCGGTCTTTCATTCAGCCCACGTGCTGATCGATGTTTTGACAGAGGTGTTCAGTTCCTACGCATCCTCAGGATTTACGCGCGTTTTCGCTCTCAATGCCCACGGGTCGAATGTCGCTCCCCTCGATCTTGCAGCCAAAGAGGCGCTTCATCGCCATCCTGGTCACCAATTTTCCTCTGTCTCGTGGTGGGAGCTCGCTGATGTTCGAGACGTAGTGGCGCAGCTGGGGCCTTCATCACTGGCTAGTCATGCGTGTGCGTTCGAGACTTCGATCATGCTTGCGACTGCACCTGAATCGGTACGACTCGACAAAGTCGCCGCTGGTCAGCGCTATCCCGACAGTGCCCATGTGTGGCGCGATCTCTTTGGTCGCCGACCCGAGGCCGGACATCGTCAGCCCGTTCGTTTGACCGAGATGTGGAGCAGTTGGTCTGACAATGGGATTCGGGGCGATGCACGTGATGCAACGCCTGAACTCGGCGAAGCGATGCTTGAAGCAGGAGGCAGGGAACTCGCCGAGATCATCAGCGAGTTACGCGGGCGCCCCCTGCGCGACGCCCGCCGGAAGAATCGACGACACTACCAAGAAGGTGAAGAGTGAAGGCTGCAGTTCTTAGGACCATCCCTGGCGAGCTAACGATTGAGGACGTAGACATCGACAAGCCGGGACCCCGAGAGGTTCTCATCCGCACAAAAGCGGCGGGAGTCTGCCACAGCGACTACCACTATCTCACTGGCGCATACGACACGCCGCTCCCCACAGTGATGGGGCATGAATCAGCAGGTGTGGTCGAGGCTGTTGGTGAGCTTGTCAGCTACGTGTCGCCCGGAGACCATGTCATCACTTCGTTGTCGGTTTTCTGTGGACATTGCTCCTATTGTCTCAGCGGAAGGATGGCGCTGTGCGCGCACACGGATACGATCCGGCCCTCAGGCTCGAGGCCTCGGCTGTCACAGAGCGGCGAAGTGATTCACCAATATTCCGACGTATCGTCATTTGCTGAGCAACTTCTCGTGCATGAGCACGCCGTCGTCAAGATCTCTCCAGAGATGCCTCTTGCTCAGGCCGCGTTGATTGGCTGTGCGGTTACTACTGGGCTTGGTGCTGTGTTTCGCACCGCCGAGGTACGTCCGGGCGAAACCGTCGCGATAATTGGTTGTGGCGGGGTTGGCCTCAGTGCTATCCAGGGTGCGCGTATCGCCGGGGCGGGACGCATCATCGCGGTCGATGTCGTTTCGAGCAAGCTGGACATGGCCAAGAAGTTCGGGGCCACCGACTCGATCGACGCGTCCGCGACCGACCCGGTGGCGGAACTGCTGGAACTCACGAGTGGGGGAGTGGACCACGCCTTTGACGCGATCGGCCTGCCAACGACCCCTGCTCAGGCATTCGGGATGCTGAAGCCCGGCGGAACGGCCACCGTAATCGGCATGGTGCCGGTGGGCGCAATGGTGGAACTACACGGCGTTGACTTCCTAGCTGAGAAGCGGATCCAGGGCTCATGCATGGGAAGCAACCAGTTCCGCACCGATGCACAGCGTTTCATTGACTTCTACTTCGACGGCCGGCTCGAGATCGATTCGCTGATCACCGACCGGATCGATCTCAATCAGGTCAACGATGCAATGAAGGCACTGGAGACAGGCGAGGTCACGCGCAACGTGATTGTGTTCTCGTGACGCGCACCAGTACCGTGCTGCGCGAGAGTTGCGGTCAGAGCTGGGATCAGCTTGTCGAAAATGAATTCGTGGCGCAAATGGCGGCTGGGTCGTTGCCTCTCGACAAGTTCCGGTTCTATATCGAACAGAACCTGCAATACCTGCCTCAGTACGCCCGCATGCTTGGTTTCGCTGTCGCCAACTCTCAGACTTCTCTCTACCTGCAGCGATTTCAACGCGCACTCAAGCAAATCGTGGAGGTCGAGATACCCGCCAACGAGCGGCTACTGGCGGAGGTGATCGAGCTTGGCGCCGCGTCTTTGGGCGGGGTCAACCCGGGGCCAGCATGCATCGACTACGGGAACTTTCTCGTCTCAACAGCAGCAACAGGTCGCAGCAGCGATGTGATTGCCGCGATGCTCCCCTGTGCATGGAGCTACGGCGATATCGCGGCGCGTCACGTGACGGCTGCTCCGCACCCTGTATATGAAGAGTGGCTCGGCGTGTTCGGTGGAGATGACTATCAGGAATACACTGAGCGCCTCGTACGTGAGGCCGACGCCCTCATCGGGGACACGACGTCGACCGAGTTGGAGCGCCTGAAATCGATCTTCGCCACCGGTGTGAGGATGGAGTCCCGCTTTTGGTCCGACGCGATGTCGGTCGAAGTACCCTCGCGCCTTCCGGGATGACCTTCTGGTCTGAGCACACTATGCGGTATGCCTCGCCGATCATCCGATTGTCTGTGTGTGGAAATCTGATCCGACCTGCTGGCGCTGCTCGGTAACCGGGATGGGTGCCCAATTGCATTTGGCCCAGAGCCACTGACACCCACGAAGTTCCTTGATAGGAGCGCAGTGGTTCATCGCGACCGGGTTGCGGTCATCGACGACGGAGTCGAGTTCACCTACGAGGAGTTCCACGATCGTTGTCAACGGCTGGCTGGCGCGCTGGTTGGGGCAGGTGTGTTGCCGGGCGACCGTGTCTCTGTGTTGGCCCCGAACACACATGTTGCCCTGGAAGCGCACTGCGGGGTCCCCTGGTCGGGTGCGGTGCTCAACGCACTTAACACTCGACTGTCAGCTGCGGAACTGGCGTCCATCGTCCGCACGCTGGCTCGAAGATTCTCATCTGTGACCGGGCTCTGATCACTCTGGGGCAAGCTGTCGTCGATGCGGTCGACGACGGTGTTGAACTGATTGAGTGCGGTCACAGCAGCAGCGATTACGAACAGCGTGTTCACCGGTCTGAGCCACATCGATTTGCTGTTCGCGACGAGTGGGACATGCTGAGCCTGAACTACACATCGGGAACCACGGGTCGCCCCAAGGGCGTGATGTACGCTCACCGCGGCGCCTATCTCCAGGCTCTGGCTATGACCACACAGGCGGCACTGGACTCGACGACGGTGTTCTTGTGGACGCTGCCGATGTTCTACTGCAACGGTTGGTGTTACCCACTTCAGCGCCGCTATGGTCTGATGGAAACCTATGGCCCCGCGGTGATTTGCGATTGGCATCCAGAGTGGGACGAATTGGATTCCGCGGTCCAGGCGCACTACAGGAGTCGTCAGGGTGTGTCGAATCTCTTGGGCATGCCATTGCGGGTTGTCGATGATGCGGGCAATGACGTTCCTGCTGATGGCGAAACCAGGGGAGAGGTCGTCTTGGTTGGAAATAACGTGATGCTCGGCTATTACCGCGACCCCGAAGCAACCATGGAAGCCACCGTCAATGGCGCGGACGGCAATTGGTTTCGTACCGGCGACGTTGGAGTCATGCATAGTGACAACTTCCTTGAGCTCCGGGATCGGTTCAAAGATCTCATCATTAGTGGCGGTGAGAACACCGCGTCGATCGAGGTGGAACAGGCCCTCGACAGTCACCCCGATGTTTTCGAATCTGCCGTCGTGGCGGCGCCCGATGAGAAGTGGGGCGAGGTACCGGTCGCGTTCGTGAGCCTGCGGCCGGAAGCGAACATCGAAGACGGTGAGCTCATCGACTATGTCAAGAGTCGTATCGCTCGCTTCAAAGCTCCGAGGCGAGTGGTTCGGGGCGACCTTCCCAAGACCAGCACCGGCAAGATCCAGAAGTACATGCTGCGCGAGTCATTGCAGCAGCAGCACCGAGAGCAAGGGTCATGAATGGTGCGCACAATCGCTAGGGCGGGCGGCTGGCGCGGAGCCGAATCACATATCTCGGAGCTCGACAGTCGTCTGTTGTTCCTCGCTTGCGACGCCGGCAGCTATATCACCGGCCACGCGATCGCGATTGACGGGGGGTGGATCGCGCGATGAGCGAACTTCAAACTCACGTCGCAGATGCGGGACTGTTGAGTCCGCACATCTCTACTGACTATGGGGGGCTGGGCCTCGATCACCACGGCCGAGCTGTGATCTTCGAAGAAGCGGGATACTCCACTCTTGGCAGCCTTGCGCTCAATGTCTCGGCACCCGACGAGGGCACCGCTCACCTTCTCCAGCACGTCGCTACCCGCGACCAGAACGAGCAATGGCTTCGCCCTCACGCCGCGGGCGACCTGAGGACTTGCTTTGCGATGTCCGAACCACCCGGCGCGGGCTCGGACCCTGCTGCGCTCACGACTACGGCCACAGGCGCTGGTGACGGATGGCGAATCAACGGTCGCAAGAAGTGGATCACTGGAGCACGCGGGGCAGCCGTCTTTGTGGATCGCAGTCAAGTGCTTGGAGAGGTCGGCAAAGGCTTTGCGTACGCTCAGGTCCGCCTCGCACCAGCCAGACTGACGCACTGCATGCGTCACCTTGGCGGAGCACGTCGTGCACACGACGTGGCAACCGAGTATGTCCGCGAGCGCCCACGCCGAGTCCAGTCAGGCCAAGGTCGCCGTCTCTGAAGCCGTGTGGCGTGCCGTCGACCGCTCCGTTCAGCTGATGGGCGGAAGTGGAGTTTCAACTGAGACCGTTGTGCAGCAGATCTTCCGCGATATAAGGCCATTCCGAATCTACGACGGACCCAGCGAAGTTCACCGCTGGAGCCGCGGCAGGCGCATCGCGAGACGTGGCGCTCCAGTGTCCACCACCTAAGGCGTTACTCAACTAGGCCAGGTTGACCCATACGGTTTTAGTTTGGAGGTACGCGTCGAGGGATTCGGCGCCGAGTTCGCGGCCGTAGCCGCTCATCTTGAAGCCACCGTAGGGCGCAGCGACGTCGAACATCCCGTATGTGTTGACCCATACGGTTCCGGCCTCAAGGTTCGCCGAGACTCGATGTGCACGACGGACGTCGGTGGTCCATATGCCAGCAGCCAGCCCGAATCGGACATCGTTCGCCCTTTGGATGACTTCGGATTCCTCCTCGAAGGTCGAGATGGCGAGGACGGGCCCGAAGATCTCCTGCTGCATTGCGGCCATCGATGGCGCGACGTCGGTGAGCACTGTCGGCTGCACGAAATGCCCCTCGCTGAGGTCTCCTTCCGCGCGCTTGCCCCCGACGAGAACTCTTGCGCCTTCGGTCTTCGCATTTTCGACATGTTGGACGACTCGTCTGGCCTGTTCTGCTGACACGAGTGGCCCCATATCGGTTGAGGGGTTTAGGCCATTGCCGAGCTGGATGTTGCGGGCGCGTTCGCAAAGTCGATCTTCGAGTTCGGCGGCCACGGCAGCATCGACGAATAGGCGGGCACCAGCGACGCAACACTGACCTTGGTTGAAGAATACGGCGTTGAATGCTCCTTCAACTGCTGCCTCGAGGTCAGCGTCGCCGAATACGATATTCGGTGATTTGCCGCCGAGTTCGAGCGTCACTCGTTTGAGGTTCGTGCGCGACGAGTCGAGGATTTTTTGACCCGTCAGGTAGTCCCCGGTGAACGAGACCTTGTCGACCCCGGAATGTTGTGCGAGAGGTGCGCCAGCACCTGGTCCGTCTCCTGTGAGGATGTTTACAACCCCCGGCGGGAACCCGGCTTCGCAGATGAGTTCGCCGAGCCGCAGTGCCGACAAGGGAGTCTGCTCGGCCGGCTTGAGAATGACGGTGTTGCCCGCGGCTAGAGCGGGACCGAGTTTGTACGCGCACATCAGCAGCGGGAAGTTCCAGGGAATGATCGCTGCTACAACTCCGAGAGGTTCTCGTCGTGTGTAGGTGTGGAAATCAGGGATCGACACGGGGATCTGTCGCCCCTCAAGCTTGGTCACCCAGCCCGCGTAGTAGCGGAAGATCTCGACTGTGAGCGGAAGGTCTACGGCGAGTGCGTCGCCTAGCGTTTTGCCATTGTCCAGCACGTCGAGCTGAGCGAGATCGGTCGCGGCAGCTTCGATCAGCTCTGACAGCCGCCAAAGAAGCTGAGCGCGCTCCGTCGGGGCCATTGCCCGCCACGGCCCAAAGGCTGAGCGGGCAGCACTCACAGCTCGTTCGACATCATCAGAAGATGACTCGGGCACGGTGGCAAGCAATGCACCGTTTGCGGGGTTGTGAGTCGCGAAGCGTTTACCTGTGGAGCTGTTTACCCATTCGCCCCCAATGAGCATTGACTGGTCACGCGCAACAAAGTCTTTGACGGCTGTCGATAGTTCCATATTATCCTCCACTGGTATCTTAGATCGTAGACGACGCGGCACAAGTTCGTTTTCGTTGTTGAGACTCATCGCGTTATCGATTGCAGTAGACCAACAGGCCCTTGAGTGGCTCCGCCAGGGTGCCCTAACCGCTGCCTTCTTCGGCTCGATCGATGCCTTGGGTGAGGATGAGGTCTTCGAGCAGATCCATCCAGATGTCGTGGTAGCTGTCGCACATCACACCGGTGACGGCCTTCTCGTCCCCGCCCTCGACTCGAGCCAAGGCGGCGTCGAGTCGAGCCGCATATCGCTGCGTCCAGGGCAGGATTGCAGCAAACGATCTGACCACAGGTCGGGCGCGATCGTGAAGGGCTCTGAGCCGGGACCTTATCTGCTGGTCATATGTCTCGTCGCTGTGATCGTTGAGTTCACCAGCGCGGAGCTGCCAATCGGTACAGATGATCTTGCACTCGCCGTTGAGCTCCATGAAGTCGAGATAGCGAAGTGAAGACAGATCTCGCCCGGCCAATTCTTTCGTCAGCAGCTCGGCGTGGTGATCCCTTCCCGTAGGCAGGAGCCGCCAGAGCTCGCGTGCCTCGACGTACTGTACGAAACCGAGTGATGCGTTCTCACGGAGATGCTCCAGACATGCCTCTAGCGACTGGCCGGTGATCGCCGAGAGCGTCGAGTTCGACGCCATGCCCTTGATGCGCAGCAAGTGCAATAGGTGGAAGTCGAGTGTCTCGGATGTGGCGGTACGATCCTCACTCGATGTCTGCCCAGATAGCGAATGATTCTGCGTTGCCAACTCGGCCTGCCACTCCCGAATGGTCAGGACCGTTGCGGGCAGGGCCCCGTCGAGTGGATGGGCACCCAGCAGCAGCCGACCGTCGGTTCCATCGACGGTGACCAAGGTTCCCTCTTTCACGAAGCCATGGGCTGAGTCGATACCACCGTCGACCAGAGCAAGGTCGGCTGCACCGACGACGGCCACTTTGCCCCATGCTCTCGTGACGACCGCGGCATGGCTTACTCGTCCTCCCAACGTCGTCACAAGACCGACGCTGGCGGCAATGCCTTGGATATCTGCCGGGGCCGTTTCGCGTCTGACGAGCACGACATCGACACCCTCGGCTTCGAGGCGGACAGCCTCGGCGACGCTGGTGCAGAGAACGCCGATCGCTCTGCCTGGCGACGCTCCGAGTCCTGATGCCAAGACGACGACCGCTTCTGGACGGTCACCGTTGTTGCTCGCGACAAGCGGCGGCGAGGCCAGATGGGGAAGGCAGCGCTCTACTGCCTCAGCTCGGGTGAGTGGGAAATCTGGGTCGTCGGCCATCTCCACCGCGATACGAAACGCTGCGAGCGCACTTCGCTTTCCTCTGCGAACCTGCAGAAGCCAGAGCGAGCCTTCTTCGACGGTGAATTCGATGTCGACGAGATCGCGCTGGTCACATTCGAGGATTCTGGTGACACGAACGAGGTCGGTCCATACAACGGGCCACATTGACTCCATCTCTCGAAGCCGAAGTGGCTTGTGCGCACCGGAGACGACATCTTCGCCTTGAGCCGAACGAAGAACGTCGCCCATGATCCCCGCAGAACCCGTCGCGGGGTCACGACTGAACGCGACGCCTGAACCTGAGTCAGCGCCCAGGTTTCCAAACACCATCGCCTGGACGATGACCGCTGTTGCATGCCCGTCATCGAGCCCCTCGATCTGGCGGTAGTGCTTCGCCCGTTCAGAATTCCAGCTCGCGAAGACTGCCTGCACCGCACCCAACACTTGGGCCATGGGATCCTGTGGCACGGCGAACCCTCTCGCGGCCAGTTCGCTGCGTAGGTCCGCAGGTGACAGTTGGGCCGCGTTCTGCGGATAGTCGGCCTCTGAGATCTGCAGTACGACGTGCGAATAGCTTTCGAGTGCCCGGCGGTGAGTGTCGGCGGCGAACGCAGCGTCGCCTGTTTGTCGTGCAAGCCCGCCTTCTGCGGCGTCGTTCATCCCGACATTCAGCACCGTGTCCATCATCCCCGGCATAGAGATCGGCGCGCCCGATCGAACGGATATCAGAAGTGGACGGTCGGCATCTCCCAGCAACTTGTCAACTTTGCCCTCGAGGTGTTTGACACCGTCTCGAACTGTTGCGGCGTGCCCGTCCGACCACCCATGGGTTAGGTAAGAACGGCATGCCTGAGTGGTGAGAATGAAACCATCGGGCACCGGCAAACCCATAGCCCGCATGGTGACCAGGCTGGCCCCCTTGCCCCCCAACAGGCTGACCAGAGCCTCGCGAGATAAAGCAGGGGCATCGTCAAGAGCGACGAACTCTGTGCCTGCGGTTCTGTCCATTGGTTCCCCGAATTGCTACGGACTTGCCGGTTGGGGAGTTGGCGCCGACCGGCAAGTCGCTGGTGGATCTTCAATCACATCGCTCATGGTCGGTTCGTTCCATGCTCGTCATGATCGTGTTTATCAGGGATAACAGCCAACCGGAGTAAGGAACAGGTATTCCTGGTTCTGGCGGAGGCTCAAGCGCGTGTGTAGGGGCGTTGTCATAGCGGACGTCCATGTGACTTCGGGGTTCGTGGACTACTCCGAGGACCGCGACCTCATGCTGGATCATTCGATCTGCTCATCTCCCTCTACGCCGGACACATCTCTGAGCACTGCACGCGCTCTCTCCGGATAGGTGGGTTCCTGCTGGTCAATCCCAGCCACGGGGACGCCGCGCTAGCTTCTCTCAATGTGCAGTCTCGGCTCCTCGGTGTCGTCGTCTCAAGTTCCGGGCGCTGCTCCGTGCGAACCGACGAACTCGACACGTACCTCGTGCCGAAACGAGACATCGAAGTCACTAGCGATCTCCGCCACGAGACAGGGCGTGGTGTGACCTACACCAAGTCGCCTTTCGCCTACCTCTTTGAGCGTGTCTCCCGCGGGAGACAAGATCCAGGATCCTGCACAGAGTGTTAGGTGGCCAGCGTTGGTCGAACTTCGGTGACGAGCTCGGCGAACTCGGTTCGCTCAGGTCCGTCCAGACTGGCGTACGCCGGTGCAACGATGGCCGTAGTCATCCGGTCTGCCTCGGTGAGGGCATCGGCATCGACCTCGGGGTGGGGTAATGGCCAACCGAATCGGCTGAGGCCGGTAGTTCCTCCGCGTAGCGCATCGTCGGTGGACATGACCGCGCCGTCGGGGCCGAGACCAGCGGCGTGAACCGCGTGAAGATGTGCACCGCCACGCATCTCCCGCAGCACGTTGAGACTGACAGTCACCGCTCCGGCAGGGTCGCTTGGGGATTCAAGCGCTCGCCAGCCGGCGAAAAGCGAACCCATCGAAGGCACCGCAGCAGCTGCGATCTTGCGACTCAACTCGTTGAGGCGAAGCAGGCGATCTCCCGGGATGTCGACCAACTTCTCTCTACCCCACGAAGCTGCGGTGTCGACGTAATGCCCAGTCGCTTCGGCGGCGGACAATGTGTTTGGCCTTGCCTCCCACATCTCACGGACCATGTCGCGGTGCATGAAACCGATGGCAGATGTCACCACGTCGGCGCCAACCTCGCCGAGCACACCCGCCCGGCCATTCACCCAGAATCCCCATAGTCCGTTCAGACCAAGCTCGTTCGAACGCTCGACAGTGGCAGGGTCGAGCATCCAGCCACGCCCAAACTCCAGGATCGGACGAGCAGTAGCCGTCGCGACCTCTGCAGCAGTCGGATCAGTTGGGGTAGCCATGTGCATACGTTAATGGTGCGGTGTCCATCGGTGGCCCGGGCGTCAGGGTTCCTTGGTAACGGTGTAGTCCATACCGCCGCAGCACATGCCGGTGGCCGTGTCCCCCTCGATGAGCACAGGCCACCCTGTGTTGATCTCGTCGGAGTAGGGGTTGACGGGGCAGTCGCTGTCGAGTTCATCCCACGAGTCGGTGCCCTCGAACCGGAACTCGATGCTCGGGTCCGATGGCGTGGCTGTCGCCGACGTCGAGCGTCGGGCGAGCGTGGTGCACGTGCCGCCGATGATGCCGGTGTCGAACTCGAACTCGACGTACGCCTCGAT